>NZ_JAAVTO010000061.1 GCF_013185065.1 Adlercreutzia sp. ZJ473
GCCCCCGCGCTCGCGCGCGAGCCGGCAGCGGCCGCGCCGGCGCCGGCCGGCTTGCCCGCCTCGATGACGACGTCGTCGGCGAAGTCGAACTCCTCGTCTATAAGGCTCGGGTCGCTGATGACGTTTCCGTCCTCGTCGACGAACACCACCTCGTTGCCGTCCTCGTCGACGAACACGTAGTCGACGTCCTCGTCCGCCTTCGATGCTATCGCAGCCACCTCACCCGAAGATGACGAAAGGCTTACCGTTTCGTCATCTTCGCCCGGCGCGCCCGCCTTGCCCGAGGCGCGGGCGAACTCGTCCTTGAAGTCGGAGAACATGTGCGTCGCGCGCTTGAGCTGGCGGCCCGTGGCGTAGGCGCCCTTCGTGGCCGCCTCGCCCGCAGCCGCCTTCGCCTCGTCGATCTTCGGCTTGGCCGCGTCAACGGCCGCGCGCGCCTTGTCGCCCGCAACCGCCGTGGCCTCCCCCGCCTTCTCGGCGAGGCCGCCCTCCACGGGCAGGCTCTTCACGGCGTCGTCCACCAGGATGGCGCCGCGCACGACGTCCTCTCCCCCCTCCTGGTCAGACACGGAGAGCTCGGCCCCCATGCCGTAGCGGAAGCCGCGGATCAGGTCAGCGGGCACGTGGCGCATGCCCAGAAGCGCGTTGGCCGTGGCGCCCTGCGTCACGTCGAGCGTGACGATGGCGCCCGTGTCGGCGTCGTAGGTGATCGAGCCCACGAGCCCGAAGGCGGTGCCGTCCTGGCACATCACGGGCAGGCCCACCCACAGCACGCACTCGTCCCAGTTCACGCCGAGCGCGTTGCACGCGCCCTTGTCGGTGGCGGCGGGGTCGTCATGCACGAGGACGGCGCCGTCGAGCAGCTCGTAGCCGTTGTATGCCACGAACAGGTCCTTCCGGCGGAACATGAGCGCGAGGTCGGGCCGCTTCACGATGAACCCCACGCAGCGCTTCTCCTGCGGGTGGAACACGCACGCGCGCACCTTCCCCATCTTCTTGGCGGCGTCGGGGTCCTTCTTCTTCGGCTTCTCGATCCAGACCCTCATGCCCACAAGGTCCTTGGTGCAAATCAGTCGCTGCGTCACGAACTCGTCCTCACTATGAAAAAGCGGTCAGGCCGGGGGTTCGACCCCGTGCCTGACCGCATTATATCGGTACCGTATGAAGGGCACGTCGGAACTTGATGCTATCTTGGTGCAGAAGCGACGCGCGGGCTCACGTGAAGCCGGCTGCGAGCGAACGGGCGACTACTGCGGGTCGATCGCGTCAGCTGCCTTCTCGGCGGCGTGCTGGGCGCCCTCGACCACGTCAGCGGCCTTGTCCTCGGCGGCGTCGACCACCTCGTGCGCCTCGGCGGCGACAGCGGGGATGGCCTCGTCGGCGGCAGCGGCGCTCTCCTCGGCGTTCTTCGCCACCTGGGCGGCGATGCGCGCACGCGCGGCCTCGATCTTGTCGCGCAGCTCGTCGTTCTTCTCGGTGAACACCGGCTTCATGCTGCCGGCCGCCTCCTGCACGTTCTCGACCACGTCGGCGCCCTTGTCGCGGACCTCCTCGACGACCTCGGCGCCCTTGGCGCGCACGTCGCTGGCGATCTCGGCGCCCTTGGCCGTCACGTCGCCCGCGACCTCAGCGCCCTTCGCGACAGCCTGCTGGTACACCTGCTGGGCGCCGG
The DNA here is from genome assembly GCF_013185065.1 of Adlercreutzia sp. ZJ473. Taxonomy (GTDB): domain Bacteria; phylum Actinomycetota; class Coriobacteriia; order Coriobacteriales; family Eggerthellaceae; genus CAAEEV01. Next base: position 1,673 of record NZ_JAAVTO010000061.1, read on the forward strand.
CCGCGGCCTGCGAGCCCCAGTCCTGGGCGTCGCCGAGCACGGCGTTCGCCTTGTCGGCGACGATGGCACGCGTCTCCTCACCGGAGCGCGGCGCTGCGAAGAGCGCGGCAACGGCTCCGACGATGCCTCCGATGACAAATACTCCGAACTTGTTGGCCATGACTGCCTCCTTGGGATTGCTTGAGCGTTGGGCTCATTATAGGCGAGCCCGGCCCCCGCGCCCGTGAAACACATGAGGGTTCTACTTTTGGGAACCCCGCCGTTACCTGGTGGGGAAAAAGCCCCGCAGCCGAGGGCCGCGGGGCAGGCGACGCAGGCTAGATCGCGTGGAACACGTCGCCGCGCGCGTGGGCTTGCTCCACCAGCTCGTTCAGCACGGCGGGCAGCGTGAGGCCGGCGGCGGCGCAGGCGGTGGGGAACAGCGAGCGCTCGGTCATGCCCGGCGACACGTCGAGCTCGAAGCAGCGCGCGGACCCGCCGTCCCAGATGAGGTCGACGCGGCCGAGGTCGCGCACGCTGTAAGCGCGGTACACCTCGAGGGCCGCGCACTCGATCTCGGCGCGGATGGCCTGGGCCTGCACCTCGTCGGGCGAGAGCGACGCGAGCCGCACGGGGCAGTGGAAGTCGACGAGCCCGTCCTTGATGCGCGCCTCGGCGTCGTAGAACGCGCCCTTCGGCACGATCTCCACGGGCGGCAGCGCGTAGGCGTCCCAGCCCGTGCCCAAGATGGCCACCGACACCTCCACGCCCTCGACCCACTGCTCGATGTTCACCGCGTCGTCGTAGGACAGCGCGTCGAGCACGGCCTCGCCGAGGTCCTCCTGGCAGTCCACGCGGTGCACGCCGAGCGCGCTGCCGCCATGCGCGGGCTTCACGGCCACCGGGTAGCCGCCGATCACGCGCTCGGGGACCAGGTCGAGCGCCGTGGCGGCGCCCATGTCCTTGAACGCGTCGCGCGCGATGAACACGCCCTGCGGCCACGAGGCGACGGCCGCCTCGCCCGTGATGGAGCGGTACTTCTCAAGCGAGGAGTGCAGCGCGTCCTTGTTCCACGAGCGATGGCACACGCTGGCGGGCGAGCCCACGAACGGGATGCCCAGAAACTCCAGCAGGCTCTGGATGGTGCCGTCCTCGCCGTGCTTGCCGTGCAGCGCGTTGTACACCACGTCGGGCCGCTCGCTGCGCAGCGTGGGGACCAGGTCGGCGTTGGTGTCGAGCGGGACCACGCGGTGGCCCGCCTCCTCGAGGGCCGCGCATACGTTCTTGCCGCTGGCGAGGGAGAACTCGCGCTCGAACGACGAGCCTCCCATCAAAACCGCAACCTTCATCATTCGCTCCTTGTCTGCTCGAAGTCGGTGGCCTTGCCCAAGTCCTTGCCTGAGCCCCTGCTCGAGCCCCTGCCTTGGTCGCTGCCCGAGTCCTTGATCGCGCCCGCCTCCAGGAACACGCGGTAGAGCTCGAGGCGCTCCTCGATCACGCCGGCGAGGCGGCGGACGGCCTCGGTGATGTTCTCAGGGGTCTCGTAGCTGAAGTTGATGCGCATGCAGTTCTTGCCGCGCTGCCCGTCCGGGAAGAACGAGTCGCCCGGCACGTAGGTGACGCCCGCGTCGAGCGCCGCGCCGAGCATGGAGCCCGTGTCAACGTAGGCGGGCAGCGTGACCCACACGAAGAAGCCGCCCTCGGGATGCGTCCAGGTGGCCTCGGGCGGGAAGAACTCCTCGAGCGCGGCGAGCATGGCGTCGCGGCGCACGCGGTAGGTGCGCACGAACTTCTGCAGCGTGCGCTGCCACGGCGTGTCGGTGAAGTAGTGCTCCACCACCACCTGGTCAAACGAGCTGCCGCACAGGTCGGTGCCCTGCTTCACGAGGTTCACCTTGGAGAGCACGCTCTTCGGCGCCACGATCCAGCCCGTGCGCAGGCCCGGCGCGAACACCTTCGAGATGGTGCCGAGGTAGATGACGTCGTCGTCGAGCGCCTTGAGCGGGATCTGGTGGCCGCCCTCGTAGCGCAGGCGCCCGTAGGGGTCGTCCTCGATCACCATGAAGCCGTACTCGTGCGAGAGCTCGAGCAGGCGCTTGCGGCGCTCGGGGATCATGGTGACGCCGCCGGGGTTCTGGAAGTTGGGGATGACGTAGCACAGCTTCAGGCGCGGGTTGCCCTTGCCGATGCGCTCGAGCTCCTCCTCGAGCAGGTCCATGCGCATGCCGTCGTCGTCGAAGTCGATGCAGCGCACGTCGGCCTCGTAGGCGGAGAACGCCTGGAGCGCCGTGAGGTAGGTGGGGCCCTCGGCCAAGATGATGTCGCCCGGGTCGATGAACGCCTTCGCGAGCAGGTCGATGGCCTCCTGCGCGCCGCTCGTGAGCAGGACGTTGCCCGGCTTGCAGCGCACGCCGATGTCGCGCATGAGGTCGCAGAACACCTGCCGCGTCTCCACGCGGCCGTCGGTGGCGCCGTACTGCAGGGCCACCGCGCGCTGGTCGTCGACCGCGGCGCGCACCGCCTTGCGCACCGCCGACGCGGGCAGAAGCGACACGTCGGGCATGCCGCCCGACAGGGAGATGATGTCGGGGCGGACGGCGGCCGAGAACAGGTCGCGCACCGCCGACGAGCGCATCTTCGTCACGCGCCGGGCGACTTTGCCACCCGTTTGATCGAATGTGATATGTGCTGTTGACATGCCTCTCTTACACCGCCTTTCCGTTTACGAACGACAACGCGCTGCGCATCGCCTCGAGCGCAACGAGATCATCCGAGAAGTTTACTTCAACGCGCGCCAGCCCCGCCGCCTCGTCGAGCCATTCCGTCGTTCCTACAAACGTTGCGTCGGTGAGCGAGCGCGGATGCCGCACCTGCTCGTCGATGATCGCGTGCTCGAGCACGTGCGGAAGGGACGTGCGGGCGACGGCGTCGCCGAAGGTGGGGCCGAAGGGGTTCACGCACGTGTGGTACGCCAGCGTGGGGCGCTCGGAGAGGATGGCGCGTGCGAGGGCGGGGTTCGTGAGGCGCGGGGCGTCCGGCGCGACGCGCACGAGCAGCGAGAGGCGCCCGCGCCTGACCGAAACGCGCTCGACGGCGAGGGCGTCCACGAGGGCTACTCGGCCGCGGCGGAGTCGGAGGCGGCTGCGGGGGCGGCTGCGGGGTCGGCGCCGGCGGCGGGGTCGGCCGCAGGGTCGGAGGCGAGGTCGGCGCCGACGGCGGAGTCGGCCGCAGGGTCGGAGGCGGGATCGGCAGAGGGGTCGGAAGCGCCTTCCGCGACGGCCGCGAGGCCTCCCTCGGAGCTGACCGCGGCGCCATCCGCAGGGCCGGCCTCAGCCGCGGCGGCGCTCTCAGAGGCCGACGTGCGCGAGAGCAGCGTGACGTCGCCCTCCCCCGCCGGCGAGGCAGGCGTGCCCTGCGCCGCGGAGACGAGCGCGCCGATCGTCCACCCGAGGTCGTCGACGAGCGTGTCCCACCAGCTGTAAGTGCCGTCCATGATGGCGAGCTGCTGGCGGTCGAGCGAGAAGCGGTAGTGCCCTGCGCCCTGCAGGTAGCTGAAGGTGAAGACGATGTTCTTCTCGTCGGCGTTGAGCACGTAGCGGTACGTGACCTCATCGTTGAGGACGATGTCCCCCTCGGTGAAGGTGATGGGCACGTCGGTGCCCTCGATGTACCACGTGCCCTGGATGTCGGCGGCGTCATCTGCATAGCCCCAGCGGAAGAAGGAGAAGCCGCCGATCACGCCCGCGAGCACCGCCACGACGACCGCGCAGGCCACGAGCGCGACCAGCTTGCCGCCAGGCGGGGCGAAGCGACGACGCTCCGGCTTGGCGCTTGAGGGCTTCGGCTTCGCGGGCTCGTCGTCCTTCGCAGGGCGCGCCACGCGCGCGGACTGCGCAACCGAGGGCCGCGCGGGCTTCGCGTCGTCAGAGGCCGCGCCTGCGCCGGCGGGCTTCGCGTCGTCAGAGGCCACGTCTGCGCCGGCGGGCTTCGCGGAGCCGGCCGCGCCAGCATCGGCCGCGCCCGCCGTAGCAGCCGCACTCGCTTCGCCGGCCGTGCCTACTCCGCCAGCCGTGTTCGCCTCAGCGACCGCGCCCGCCGCGGCGCCTTTGCCGGGCGCGCTCGCCCCTTCGCCAGCACCTTCCTTCGCCGCCTCGGCCTTCAGCACGCGCGGGTTGTTCGTCTTCGCAGCCTTGCCGGCCCGCGCCTTGGGCCTGCCGCCCGCGGCGTCGGCGCTGACGGCGGAGAACGACCCCGTGGCGCGCCTCAGGTGCTCCTCGCGCGTCCGCGGCGCCTGCGACGAGGAGCCCGCAGGCTCCCCCGCCGCAGGCTGCTCGGAGCCGAGCGAGCCACGCGCCTGGGCGATTATGTCGACGGGGCTCAAGGCTCCGTCAGGCTTGTCTTCTGCCACCAGATGCCGCCAAACGCGCGGGGTGCGAGCTTACAGCTCTTCGGGCTTGATGACCGTCACGCCGCCCATGTAGGGAACGAGCACGTCAGGCACGGTCACCGTGCCGTCGGCGTTCTGGTAGTTCTCGATGACGGCGGCCATGGTGCGGCCCACCGCCAGGCCGCTGCCGTTGAGCGTGTACACGTAGCGGCTTCCCTTGAAGTGCTCGGGGTCGCGGTACTTGATGTTCGCGCGGCGCGCCTGGAAGTCGGTGCAGCAGCTGCACGACGAGATCTCCTTGTAGCCGTCGTAGCACGGCAGCCACACCTCGAGGTCGTAGGTCTTCGCGGAGGAGAACCCGATGTCGCCCGTGCACAGGCTGATGACGCGGTACGGCAGGCCCAGCAGCTGCAGGATGTTCTCGGCGTCGGCCACCATGCTCTCGAGGTCGTCGAAGGCCTCCTCGGGCTTGGCGTACTTCACCATCTCCACCTTGGAGAACTGGTGCACGCGGATGATGCCGCGCGTGTCGCGGCCGGCGCTGCCCGCCTCCTCGCGGAAGCACGGCGTGAACGCGCAGTACTTGAGCGGCAGCTTGTCGGCGTCGAGCACCTCGCCGGCGTGGATGTTGGTGAGCTGCACCTCGGCCGTGGGGATGAGGTAGAGGCCGCCCGTGGTCTTGAACAGGTCCTCCTCGAACTTCGGCAGCTGCGCCGTGCCCGTGAGGGTGTTGGCGTTCGCCAGCGCCGGGCACCACCACTCCTTGTAGCCGCGGGAGGTGTGCGTGTCGGCCATGAAGTTGATGAGCGCGCGCTCGAGGCGGGCGCCCAGGCCGCCGAGCAGGTAGAAGCGGCTCTCGGCCAGCTTCACGCCGCGCTCGAAGTCCATGATGCCGAGCTCGGGGCCCAGGTCCCAGTGGGCCTTCGCCTCGAAGCCCTCGGCGGCGAAGTCGCGCGGCGTGCCCCAGCGGCGCACCTCGGGGTTGTCGTTCTCGTCGTCGCCCACCGGCGTGGAGGCGTCGGGCATGTTCGGCACGTGCATGAGCAGGTCGCGCAGGGCGGCGTCGGCCTCCTCGCGACGCGCGGCCACGGTCGCCAGCTCGTCCTTGATGGCGCTCACGCGCTCCTTGGCGACTGCGGCCTCGTCCTTCTTGCCTTGGGACATCATCTGGCCGATGGACTTGGAGAGCGCGTTGCGCTCGGCCTGGAGGGCTTCCTCCTGCTGGATGGCCTCGCGGCGGGCTTCGTCAAGCTCTGAGAACGCCGCTGAATCCCACGGGGCGTGGCGATTCTTCATCGCCTCGGCCACGGCGTCGAGGTTTTCGCGGACGAACTTGATGTCTAGCATGAGCAGCGCTCCTTCGTTGGTCGGCGGCGCGCGCCGAAACCCGCGCTTGCGCCGTCCGAAACCGGTTTCCCAATAGTCGCCCTAGTATAGCGCATGGCGCGGACGGCGGCGGGCCATTTCGGCGATGAGGGTGCCCGTCAGCTCGGCCATGTTGATGGGCTTGGACAGGTGCGCGTTCATGCCGCTCTTGAGCGAGGCGAGCGCGTCGTCGGCGAACGCGTTGGCCGACATGGCGATGATGGGCACCTCGCGCGCGTCGGCGCGGTCGAGCGCGCGGATGGCGCGCGTGGCCTCGTAGCCGTTCATCACGGGCATCTGCACGTCCATGAGCACGGCGTCGAAGGCGCCCACGTCCGAGGCGGCGAACGCGTCGAGGCCCGCCTTGCCGTCGGCGGCCCACTCCACGTGCGCGCCCGCGAAGGAGAGGAGCTCGCAGGCGATCTCGGCGTTGAGGTCGTTGTCCTCCACGATCAGGATGCGCGCGCCCGCGAGCGACCCCTCGGTGGGGGCGGGGGCGAGGGCGGGGGCGCCGTCTGCGTTCCCGCGGGCGCCGCCCTCGCTCCCGCAGGCACCGTCCTCGTTCCCGCAAGCGCCGCCCTCCTCCGCCAGGCGCATGTCGACCACCACCGTGAAGGTGGTGCCCTCGTCCTCGGCCGTCTCCACGTGGATGTCGCCGCCCATGGTGTTCACGATGTTCTTCACGATGGGCATGCCGAGGCCCGTGCCCTGCGAGCGCGAACGGCCCTCCGTGGCGAACGGCTCGAAGAGGTGCTCGAGGTAATCCGGCGCCATGCCGATGCCGCTGTCGGACACCACGAACGTGAGGCGCCGGTAGCCCGCCGGGAGCGCGGGCACGCAGGCCGCCGTCACCTCGAGCCCCACGCGACCGCCGTCAGGCGTGTACTTCACCGCGTTGGCGAGCAGGTTCACCAGCATCTGGCGCACGCGCACGACGTCGCCCAAGTACCACGCGTCAACCGGCCCCGAAAGCACGCACGAGAACTCCTGGCCCTTGTCGCGACACGGGGGCGCGACCAGGTCCTCGATGGAGCGCACTGCGTCGCGCAGGTTGAAGGGCTTCTCGTCGAAGCCCGCCTTGCCGCTCTCGATCTTCGAGATGTCGAGCACCTCGTTGATGAGGTCGAGCAGGTGCGCCGAGGCGTTCTCGATGTTGTCGAGGTTCGACGTGAGCTTTTCGGGGTCGTCCATGTTGCGGCGCGCGATCTTGAGCATCCCCAGGATGACGTTCATGGGCGTGCGGATCTCGTGGCTCATGCGCGAGAGGAACTCCGACTTCGCGCGGTTGGCCGCCTCGGCCGCCTCCATGGCGTCGCGCATCGACAGCTCGATGGCGCGGTCGGCCGTGATGTCGCGCAGGACCACGAGCACCTGCCGCCGGCCGTCGTAGGAGAGCGGGCGCACCGTGTACTCCACGTAGCGCCGGCGGTCGCCGACGGCCATGAAGGAGAACTCGCCCTTGGCGAACTCGCCGACCTCGTTCTCACGCAGGCGTCGAAGCAGGCCCACGCCCTCGTCGGAGAAGCGCAGCCGCTCGGCCAGGCCGGGGTCTTTGATGAGCTCCTCCAGGCGCACGCCGAAGATGTCAACGCCCTTCGCCACGATGGGCGTGACGTGGTCGTCTGCCGGAGAGTACAGGTTGACGGCGAAGTCGAGGCTGTCGGAGAGCGCCTCGTAGAGGCGGGTGCGCATCTTGATGGCGTGCTCGCGCGCTTGGCGGCGGTAGGCGGACAGCACGAGCACGATGGCCAGGACCACGCACGCCCCGCTCAGCGCGAACACCACGGCGAACACCGCCGACACCACCTCGGCCTCGGCGCGCATGTCAGCCGCGGGGATCATGCTGCAGACGTACCACGCGCCCTCGCCCACGGGGGCGAGCGCCACGTAGTACTCATCGCCGTGGGCGAGCCCCAGGTCAAGGTAGGTGTCGCCGGCGGCGACGGCGGCGCGCATGCGCTCGAGGCTGTTCTCGGCGCTCTCCTCGGCGCTCAGCTCGAAGGGGAGGCGCAGCGAAGACGACGCGAGGCGCTCGTCGTAGGCGTACAGCATCTCCCACGCGAGGTCGTACACGAGCGCGCCCGGCTCGACGGGCTGCGCGAGCAGGCCCTCTTCGGTCGACGCCTCCGCCACGCGCCCCGTGGCGGCGTCGAACACGAGGATGGTGTCGATCTTGCCGAAGGCCGCCGCGCCCTGCGGCGGCGCCGCGGCGGCTGCGGGGTCGGCCGGGTCGGCCGCGCCTGCGAGGTCGGCCGCATCTGCGGGGCTGACCTCACCTGCGGGGTCGGCCGCGCCCTGCGGCGGCGTCCCCTCCCCTTCGCCACCTGCGCTTTCGCCGGTGCGCATGACCTCGTTGGCGAACTGGGCGGCCTGCACGGTGAGGGCGAGGGCCTGCCGCTCCCCCGACTGCTCGAGCTTCTCCTCGAGATAGCCTGACAAGGTCGCGAGCACGAGCGTCAGCGCCGCGAGCGCGATGACGCTCACGACGACGAGTCGGCTGCTCTTTTTCCGCATGCCGGCGGCCAAGGTTCGCCCCCTCTTCCGAGTGCGCGCAAAAGCGCCAATCCCCGTGGAGATTGCGTCAGCACACGCAACAGATAGTATACTTTCTCCGATTCAAGTAGCTTAAGCGATGGCGATCTCGCGCTGCGCGCCTGATCCTGAAACGTAACGAGGCTGTCAACTATGGACATTGGCGAGGTTTACCACTTCCTGTTCGAAACGATGCCCGGCATCGGCGTGCTCGTCGGCGCGGGCGCCGTCATCAGCATCATCGTGTGCTTCATCCTCGAGAGGAAGACGCGCAAGCAGTTCAGGAACCATGCGAAGACCGAGGACGACTGGTCGCTGTTCGACGACGATGACGAAGAGGAGAATGAGCTTTGAAACTCTACGAACGTGAAGACGCCTACATCCCGCGCGTCGCGGCCGTGCACGACCTGTGCGGCTACGGCAAGTGCTCGCTCGGCGTGGCCATCCCCGTGCTGTCCGCCGCCGGCTGTGACGTGTGCCCCGTGCCCACCGGGCTGTTCTCGTCGCACACGGCGTTCCCCGGCTGGTACATGCACGACACCACCGACATCCTCGTCGACTACCTGGCCGCGTGGCAGGGAATCGGCGTCGAGATCGACGCGGTGTACTCGGGCTTTCTGGGCGCGCCGGAGCAGGTTGACGTCATTCGCTCACTCTACGAGCGCTACCCGAAGGCGCTGCGCGTGGTTGACCCGGTGATGGCCGACCACGGCAAGGTGTACCCCACCTACACGCCTGAGCTCTGCGACGCCATGGCGAGCCTGGCCTGCGACGCCGACATCCTCACGCCCAACCTCACCGAAGCCGCCATCATCCTGGGCGAGCCCATCGGCGAGAAGTGGGCCGGAACCGACATCTCCGACGCGGAGGCCGCGCGCCTCGTGGGCGCCCTCATCGAGCGCGGCGCGAAGAACGTGGTGCTCAAGGGCATCCAGCGCGAGGGCGAGGACGTGATCCGCAACTTCGTCGGCGGCAAGGACCTGCCCGTGCGCGAGGTGTCGAACGAGTACTTGCCCTACATGCTGCACGGCACCGGCGACGTGTACGCCTCCTGCGTGATAGCCGCCGTGATGGCCGGGCGCGACCTCGAGGACGCCGTCGCGTTCGCCGGCGACTTCGTGCATGACGCCATGATCGTGAGCGCCCAGCAGCCCGACTTCCGCGACCGCGGCGTGAGCTTCGAGCCCCTGCTCGGAAAGGTCACCGCGCTTCTAGGGTAAAGACGCCCGCACGGCGAGCGGTGGTGCGCTGCGGCGCGCTACCACTCGCCTTCCTCGAGGCGGACGCGATCGCAGAGGCTTGCCACGGCGAGGACGATGCCGACCGCCCCGGGAACGAGCGTGCCCACGAGCGCGAGGGGGCTTGGGAGTCCGGCGGCTAGGCCGGCACTGGCAGCTGCGCCTGCGGAGCCAGCGCCGGCGCCCATCCCGGCGGCCAGGGCCGCTCCCGCCACGGCGCCGACGACGAGGGCCGCCGCGGCCACGCAGGCGCCCGCGATGTCGAACGCGCGCGTCCCCCTCATGCAGAACAGCGAGAACAGCGTCGCAGCCGCAATCCAACTCACCGCAACGCACCAGGTCAAAGGCATGACAACCACGTCCGCGAAAGCGTTCGCCACATTCGCGCCCGCGATCTGCGCGCTCGCCGGCACCAGCGCGTTCGCGAAGATATCCCAGCTCATGAGGTCACACGATCCCAGCGACGCGAAGGCGATCGCCGCCACCGCGGAGAACGCCGCCGTGGCCGCAGCCTCGCGCACGTCGAGCACCGCGCCTGCCGCCACGGCGGAGAGCGCCCCGAGCCCGACCGAGCCGCAAAGCGGCTGCAGCAGCGCGCAGACGGCCGGCCCGCTTCCGAAGCGGCCCACGAACCACCACCACGTGACCGCCGCCGCCAAGAGCAGCAGCCCGGGGACGAACGCGAAGTTGAGCAGCAGCATCGCCGCGAAGCACAGGTAAGCGGCGAGCGCGCCGAAGGCGGGCCGCCACGCCGTGAGCGCTGCCAAGGCCGCGAGCACCGCCCAGAACGCGACGGGGAGGTCCGACGCCACGCCGAACAGCCCCGCGCCGCCGAACCGCATGTTCACGAGCGCTACCGCGCTCACCATCACCACGGATGCGACGGCGAGCACGCGTGCGATGACCGCCGCGCCCGTCGGCCCCAGCCGGTCGACCAGCGGCGGCAGGGGCTCGCGCGGCTCCTCAGGCTCGGGCGGCGCGTCGGGCTCCTCTTCCCTCACGATGGCCGCGAGCGCGCGCTTGCCCGCCCGCGCGTTGCCCAGAAGCGGCGTGAGCTCGTCGGCGAAGGCCGCCACCGACTCGTAGCGCTCGTCCGGGTCGGGGTCGAGCGCCGTGAACATGATGTCGTCGGCCGCCGCGTCGAGCGCGTCCCAGCACAGCGACGGCAGCACGAGCTCGGCTTCCTCGATAGCCTCCTCGGCTTCCGCGAACCCCGGCGCGGAAAACGGGTTCGCGCCGGAGAGCATCTCGTAGGTGAGGCTCGCGAGCGCCCACTCGTCGGTGCGCACGTCGAGCGCCTCCTGGCGCATCTGCTCGAGCGGCATGTAGCCGATGGTGCCGCCGCCCGCGGTGCCCTGGCCGCTGGCGTCCATGAGCGTGGCCAGGCCGAAGTCGGTCACCTTCACCACGCCCTTGGTGTTCACGATGACGTTCTCGGGCTTCACGTCGAGGTGCAGCACGTCGGCGTCGTGCGCGAACTCGAGCGCGTGCGCCACCGAGTTGAACACCGCGGCGATCACGTCGAGGCTGATGTCGTCACCCATCTCGCGCATGATGCGCGCGAGCGTCTTGCCCTCCACGTACTCCATGATGATGTAAGCCGTGGCGCCCTCAACCGCGCAGTCGTACACCGTGACGATGTTGGCGTCGTTGAGCTTGGCGACGGTCTGCGCCTCGGCGAGGCCGGGGATGTGGTCGAACAGGTCGTCCGCGTCGAGGTCATCGGAGTCGTCGAAGGAGCCGAAGCGGTCGAAGGGGGTTGAGGGGGCGGAAGCGCCCGCGACGCGGGCCCCGGGACCGGCGTCGGCGCTCGCGGCTCCGGCGTCGTGGGCGCCGGCTTCCCCAGCGCCGGCCCCAGCACCAGCTCCGGCGCCCGCGCGGCGACGCAGGAAGGCCGGCTCTTCGGGGAAGTCGGGGGAGTCGGGAATCTCGAAGTCATCCTCCCAGGGAAGCGGCTCGCGCGCGGGTGCGGCGTCAAGCTCCGCGCGCGCCGCCCGCTCTTCCGCTTCGCGCGCCGCACGCTCCTCGGCCTCGCGCTGCAGGCGCTCCTCCATGGCGAGCAGGTGGGCGCGCGCCATGTCGGCTTCGGAGAGCTCGATGCACTTGATGGCGACGTCGCGCTTGAGGTGGGTGTCGTAGGCGTGCTGGACCGTGCCGTATCCGCCCGCGCCGGCCTTGCCGATGACGCGGTAGCGGTCGAGTATGAGCTGGGTGCGGGCCATGCCGGGTGGGCGCCTCTCGTGCTTCGTTTGATCTGCGATAAGGCGAGCGCACGCTCGGGCGGCGCTCATGCACATGCTATCATACTTCCCAAGAGACGCCCGAGCCGTCAGCCTCCTGCACGTCCACGCAAATCCAACGAACGCGAAGCGCAGGTACCCATGCCCGATCCCGCCGCCCTCCTGCCCGATCGCCTCCCCCGCCGCCTCTCCAACTCCGCCAACAACGTGCGGACCGCGCCAGCCTGCCGCCCCTGTCAGCTCAACGCCCCCCTAATGTTGCGTTGAGTATGAAAATTTCGCACTACGTCGACAGCGCGCCTGCCAACTTCCGTTGCGAGCACGGCGTAACGTTTTTGGGGAGGTATAGCGACTCCGGCGACGAGGGCAGCCGCCAGGCTGGCCGACGAGCCGGAGCGAGGCGAAGGGGGCTCCCCTAATCTCTTATCGACCAAGAATCGAGAAAGA
>NZ_JAAVTO010000062.1 GCF_013185065.1 Adlercreutzia sp. ZJ473
TAAAGAATGTCCGTCTGACATATCACACTCTGAATTCGAGTTCCATGTCCTCAGTATCCGGTTCTCAAGGTCCCGCGGCAGGCCGCCCCGCGGCCTCCCCGCCCGCGCCTCTCGCGAGACGCGCAAGGAGATACTTTACCAGCCCGCCGACCCGCTGTCAAGGGGTTATTTCGAGAATCTTTCGAATCCTCCCCCGCGCCGGGCGGCGCGCCCTGCCTCTCCGAAAGGCAGCTCGTCTATACTACCTCCCCCGCCGCCGATTGCAAGCGATCCGGCGCGTCTCCACAGCTTGGACACAACTCCAGGAGGGGAAGGGAGGGGCCTAGGGGCGAGGGGCAGAAGCCACCGGCAAGGGGCAATCCGAGGATTCGCTCAACCCGGCATCGTCGGGAGACGAACGGCGAGCGTTCCACAGCACCTGAATGGCATAGCCGAGGAGGTATATGAACGAGGCAAGCGAGACGAGCGCGCCAAGGAACGGAAGAATCGCGACGATTCCAAGCACAACGCCGCCGATAGCCGCAGCTCCAAAGCGATTCATCTTGGGAAGCACCAGACGCGACAGCGAAGCAGCCGCGAACGGGACCGCCACCACCGCCAAAGCCACGAGCGCAAGAAGCAACGCCAGGGCAATGGGGCTGGTGACGACGAAGCAAAGCAAGAGCACGAGCAACAGCGGCGATGCGACGAGCGCGATCGCGCCAGTGGCGAATATGCGCCCCGCACGGCTGCGCGTCATGGCAGCTGCGCCCTCGACAGGACGACGGAAGAGCCATGCCAGCGCAAGCGCAAACAAAACGGTTCCCGCAACTCCCACGGCTTTGAAGAGCACGCCCATGAACGCAAAGGCTTCGACTGCTTCGCTTGCGTCGACGTTCGTCTCTTCGATTTCCTTCTCGTATTCAAGGGTGCCGATTTGAGCGGATTCGGGGACAACGGGCTCGGCGCTCGATTCCACATGGAGCTTGCCTGTCACGACGGCGTTCGGGCCGATCTCTACGACATCGGCGTATATCGAAGCGTCGCCGTTGATCGTTCCGTCCAAGACGACCTTGCCGGCTGCGAACACGCCCGCCGAGGCATTGCCCGTAAAAGAGATCGTAGACCCGGCGCAGTACACCCCGCCTTCCGCCGCGCAGTCGACAAGATCTATGTTTTGTCCGGCAACCGTGAAGTTATTGCGGGCAGACACGTTGGTGAGCGTCAAGTTCATGCCAGCTGCACGAACGCTGCCGCCCGCCTTCGAGTCGGAGACACCGAGGTTCATGCCGGCGACCACGATGTCGCCGCCAGTTTCGGTGGAAGCGAGGTGGAGGTCTTTGCCCGCCCAGTAGAAATCACGATCGATCTTGGTCTCCGGAAGGGACGTGTAGTCCTCGGAACTGGCGAATGCGTTCCCTGCGCTGCTGCTCATCTCATCGGAAGGCGCAGCCCAGGCAGCTCCCGCAGTCGAGAACGCCAGCAGCATGGCAAAGGCGAAAGCCGCCATCACATGAGCGATCCCCCTGATTCTCAAACTGGTTTTTTCCATGATACGATCCTCTCTTGTCATGCTGCGGCGCCTATTCGCCTCGTTTCCTTGGGTATCATGTTGGCTTTTCACCATGAGGGTGTCAAGAAATGTGTCAAATGAGTAAGGGTGAGGGGCCCGCGTCGTCCTGGGCGCGCAGCCCGCCCGCGGCCGGACCCGGCTCCGCTCCCCGCGGGCACCCCACCCGGGATGGCATCGAGGGGCAGGGCGATAGATCCGCTCGAGATGCCCTGAAGGGGAGACGAGACGAGGAATCCGCAGGAGGGCCCCGAGAAACGAAAAAGGCTGGGAGACGACTCCCAGCCTGAGGTTACTTGGTAGCTCCGACCGGATTCGAACCGGCGACCTCCGCCTTGAGAGGGCGGCGTCCTAAACCGCTAGACGACGGAGCCACGTAAGTGCGCTTTGCTAGTTTACACGATTGCGATTCGTTGTCAACCAGTTTTTTGGCTGGGGTGGAAGGAGTCGAACCCTCACATACGGCACCAGAAACCGCTGTCCTGCCATTAGACGACACCCCAACGCAATTCCTCTGCCGCTTCCTTGCGGAAGTGGCAAGCGCAAGTGGATATATTAATGATTCGCACGTCTCTCGTCAAGAAGGAATTTCACTTTTTAGCAAAAATGTTCCGTCAGGTAGGTGATGATCGCGTCATTGCCCTGGATGAGCTGGCCTTCCGCGTAGAGGTACGGGATGAGGTTCGCGTCGCCGCCGAGGGCGAGAAGCTCCTGGTAGGGCTGCTCGAGCTCGACGTCGCGCTTGTCGAGGGCGATGCCGTGCTCGTCGGCGAACTGCGAGGTCACCGAGCAGGTTGCACACGGCGCCCAGTGGTACAGGACGGGGGTTTCCATGAGGTTCTCCTTTGTCTCAAGCGGCTGCGCGCCCATCGCGCAGCCGCGCTTACCCTGCGAAAGCGCGCCGCTCCCCCGTCCAAGGCTCAAAGTCAAGGGCTGGGTTCGCATGCGGCGCGCATCAGGCGGTCCTTCGCCTGGACCGCCTTCGCCTACGCGCGCCCTGCGATGAGGGCCTCCGCCTCGTCCGTGGTGACGATCTTCGCGGCGTAGCACGTCTCCATGTAGGAGAGTCCTTCCTCCTGGTTGCCCACGAGGAAGGTCGCCGTCGCATCGCCCACCACGATCACGTCGTAGTTGTTGAAGTAGGCGTCGGCCACCGTGTGGCGCACGCAGATGTTGGTGTCCATGCCGCAGCAGATGAGCGTGCGCGCGCCCAGCTCGTCGAGCAGCAGGCGCAGGCCCGTCTGGAAGAAGGCCGAGTAGCGGCGCTTTTCGATGACGTAGTCGCCTTCCTGCTGGCCAAGCTGGGGCGAGGTCTGCGCCTCGGGCGTGCCCGCCAGGCCGTGCGGCCCCCACAGCGCCAGCTCGCGGTCGAGCCCCTCGATGTGCGCGTCGTTGGTGAAGATCACGGGCACGCCCGCCTTGCGCGCAGCCTGGGCGAGGCGCGCGGTGTTGAGTGTGGGCTCAAGCAGCACGCCCTCGAGCGGACCACCCGCAGGATCGCCCAGCTCGTCGATGACGATCAGCGCGCAGGAGCGCGGATCAACCTCGTCAAGCGCCACGAGGTCGCTGTTGTTCTCGTCTCCCAGCATGAATGCTCCTTTCCTCTGGAGGTCGGCGGCCTGCCCGCCGCGCACGCGAGCAAAACGTCGCGCGCATGCGACCATGCCCGCTTATGCGCACGGCCGCCGTGCTGCTTAGAGATTATCTCACTCATGAGGCGCGTGAGCACGCACGTTGCATGCTCGATGCCCTCGACGGCGAAAATCGCCGAGGCGCATGCCGCTTCGCGCAGCCCTCAGGCGCCGCACGGAATCGCATGCTCCCCCGCAAGGCGACCCTGGAGCTGCAGGACCCGCATGCGCCAGCCGGCAAGCGATCCTCGGGGAAATTCTGCTGGCAAGCGCAACGAAGCGAGACGGTTCTGCGTATTATAGGCAGAAAGGAGGTACCTCATGAGCCTTCCGAGGAAGAACCGCATCGACCTAGATGACGTCGAGGCAGCGCTCGAGCGCTGGGGTGACACCGTGTACCGCCTTGCTGTTTGTCGGCTGCGCAACCGAGCTGACGCGCAGGACGCATTCCAAGACGTGTTTTTAGCGCTCGTGCGCACACGCCCTGCGTTCTCGAGCCGAGAGCACCAGAAAGCCTGGCTGCTGCGCACCTGCTGCAACTGCTGCAACGACATCGCCCGCAAGCGCATGCGCCACGCAGCCGAGGCGCTCGACGACCTTGACGTCATCGACCCTGCGGCTGAACACGTCTCCGACCCTGCGCTCACCCGTGCACTCGAAGCGCTGACCGACCGACAGCGCACCGCCGTCCACCTACGCTACTTCGAGGGCTACTCCGCCGAGGAGATAGCCCGCATCACCGGTGAGAAGCCGGCTACCGTGCGCTCGCATCTGTTCCGCGCACGCAACACGCTCAAGATCAAACTGACGTCAGGAGAGGAACTCCCATGCATGAGCGAGAATTCGAACACCGCTACCACCAGCTGCAAAAGAGCATAACCGCATCTGATGACCTGAAGAGCGCCACGCGCATGCTCATGCGCGAAGCGGCGGCGAGTCCCGCGCCCGATGCGTCCGCCCATGCGTCGGAGGGCGCACGCGAGAAGCAGCCAGCCCCACGCCGTATGAAGCGCGCAGGGCTCGCCGTCGCCGCCTGCGTTATCGCCCTTCTGCTCGCCTTCGGCACCCTGCCCGCCGTCCTGTCCGGCAACTCCCCCGCCGAGCCCCAGTTCGCCGTGAAGGCATACGCCGATGCGTTGGACGAGGTGATCGAGCCGAATGACGCGGGGCTCGTGGTCTTCCCCTACGACACGAAGATCGGCTTCCAAGACACGAGCGCCGAAGGGACCGAAGAGGGAACCTACACGGGCGCGCTCTTCACCGTGGAGGGCGAGAGCATCACCCGCGTGCAGGCGACGCTGAGCGAAGGCGAGCTGTACCGCTACTCGTTCGACCGCTTCACCTTAGGCGACGAGCCTGAAAAGGCCCGGGAGCTTCTGTCTTGGAAGCCGACGAAGCGCGGCACGGGCACCTATTACGCCGACTACGACTACGTGATTTCCGCAGCCGTCGACGACGACCTCAGCCACGCTGATCCGGACAAGCAGATGCAAGCGCGCCTCATCAAGCGCCTCGGGCCAACGGTCGACCTCGCCGTCAGCGACTCAGAACCGCTCTACCTGGGACTGTGGCTTGACGAGGCGAGCGCAGGCGCAGGCGGGATGTTCGACGTAAGCGCCCTGGAGGGCGCCACCCTCACCGTCACCGCCCAGTTCGATGACGGAACGTTCCAAACCCAGACCATCGACCTGCACGTGGGGTGGTTCGCCTGCGAGCGCGCAGCCTTCGACGAGGGCAGCGCTGCTGACCTGGTGCCCGTCGGCGAGCCGCTCGACGAGGCCGTGCTCAGCGAGGGCGCCGACGCGTGCCGCACCCTGTACGGCATCACCTCCGGCATAGCCAACACCCCGCACCCCTACCCGCTCGACACGGCGAACGAGCATGCCGGAGCGCCTGTTGACGCCCTGCCACTCGAAAGCGTGCTCAGCTACCGAGGAACCCTCGAGCCAGCTGACTACACCGCGGGAGACGGGCAGGTCCGCGCAGCGGGCGAGCACGTGGACATCGCGCTCGCCGAGTCGTTGTCCGGCGCAGGCGAAGCACAGCCACTTGAGGTTGGGCTCATAAGCGCTGAGACGCTCTCGACGCTTCCCGCGTCCTACGACCTTCGGGCAAGCACTCAGGTTGCCGGCATGGGAGGTGACCTCGACTACTTCAACGTCTGCCGCCGCGTCACGCACGGCTTCACCGTCGGCGAAGACGGCAGCTTGAGCGAAGAGTTCTCCTACGTGGTCGTCAGGCTCGACGTGACCAACGCGTCCGGCGAGGCGACGAGCATCGTGGCGCAGGACCTCGGAGCCCCGTGCGCGCTTGGGCCCCAGGGCGTGACGTTCTCGAGCTGCGGGCTGTTCGCCGCATCGGGCTGGGAGGGCTGCGAAGGCGACAACACCTGGCAGACCATCCCGCTCCCCGCGCACGAGACGAGAAGCCTCGAGCTGGTCTACATCGTTGACGACAAGCTGTTCGAAGCAGGTGAGCTCGCGCTCTCCTGCCCGGCGGGCGGCCTCGAGCAGGATCTGGCGCAGGTGCAGTTTCTCAAGATGCGCTAGAGAGCAACAGCGCCTGCAGGTCGTCCGCAGCGTCGAGCGGTCCCGCTCGCCGTCAGGCGAGCGGGACGAACACTGCGATCGTGCCCGACTCCACGCCGATCATGACGGCCTCTCCGGCAAACTCGTTGGAGAGGCCGCGTGACGTGCGGTTGGAGAGGCTGAAGTCGTCGAGCTCCCACTTGAGGCCGCGCTCGAACACGCCGCGGGCCTCGTCGCTCATGGAGAGCACCGACACCGTGCCGACCTCGACCGCCGGCAGCTCGAGCGTGTCAGGGCCGGTGACGAACGTGATGGCCGCCTCGTCGCCGACCGCCGTGACGATGAGGCCGCGCTCGCTGAACAGCGCGAGCACCTGCAGGTTGGCGAGCGTGTGGTCGAGCCGCCCGCCGAGGCCGCCGTACACGTACACGTCGGTGTAGCGCATCGACTTGGCGCGCTGCAGGGCGAGCTCCATGTCGGACTGGTCCTTGTCGGGCGAGAATCGCGTGACGCGCATGCCGCGGGGCACGTACCCTAAGGAGTCGAAGTCGCCGAGCGCCATGTCGGGCGTCCGCCCGATGCCCTCGAGGTGCTTGAAGCCCCCGTCGACGGCGATGACGAAGTCGAAGGTGCCCTGAGCGTCCATCTCCTGGAAGTGCTCCGCGTTGAACTCGGAAGCGCCCACCAACGCACACGTTCTCATGTGAGGATCCCTCTTTCTGGTAATCGCTCGTTTCTCGGTTTGCTAGAATAGCACATGCGAGCGGGCCAGACGGTCGCGTACCTCACGGTGCGAGGAAAGTCCGGGCTCCCAAGGGCAAGATGCCAGCTAACGGCTGGGCGGGGCGACCCGACGGAACAGTGCCACAGAAAAGAAGACTCCCCTGCCTCCGGGCGGGAGAAAAGCTGAAACGGTGCGGTAAGAGCGCACCAGCGCGTCGGCAACGGCGCGGCTTGGTAAACCCCATCTGGAGCAAGCGCAAATAGGAACGCGATACGGCCGCCCTTCCGTGCGTTCGGGTTGCGTGCTAGAGACGCGCGGTGACGCGCGTTCGAGATAAATGGCCGTCCTTCGACAGAACCCGGCTTACCGGCCCGCTCGCCTGCGTAAAAAGGCCCCCGAGGGGGCCTTTTCGCATGAGGCGATCATGAGGGAGTCACGGATCGTTCGTAACGTCGAGCGGAACGATCAGCTAGTCGATTTCCTCGAACTCGAAGTCGTCGGCGTCGCCGAAGCCGGAGAGGTCCTTCTCGTAGGCGCTCGCAACCGGCGTGGCGGCGGCCACCACGGCGTCAGTGGCCTGCGGCGTGGTGTAGGCAACCGGCGCGGGCGCAGGCGCGTCCTCGCCAAGCTCGATCTCACCGGTGGCCTGCGCGCCGAGCGCGGCGGGCTGGCTCGGCGTCACGTAGTGGGCGGCGGCGGAGACGGCAGCGCTCGCAGTCACCATGCCGCCGAGGTCGGACAGCTTGCGGGACGCGTCGGTGATGAAGTCCTTCAGGATGTCGGCGTACTCGTCGCGCACGTCCTCGCGCTCGTCCTCGAGCTTGCGGATGGAGTCGAGCACCTCCTGCTTGTCGGCGTTGGCGCGGTTCAGGATGCGCGTCGCCTCGTCGCGCGCGTCCTGGATGGTCTCGGCGGCCTGGGCGTCAGCCTTGGCCACGATCTCGTCGGCGGAGCGCTGGGCGACGACGAGCGCCGCGGAGATGGCGCTGTCGTTGGCCTTCTTCTCCTCGAGCTGGCGCTCGAGGTCGGCGATGAGGGCGTCCTTCTCGGCGATGAGGCGCTCGTACTCGGAGACGTCAGCAGCGGGCTCAGGCGCGGCCGGCGTGATGACCGCCGTCTCGGCAGCAGCCGCCACCGGTGCGGCCGGGGTGTCGAAGCCGTCGAACTTGGCGTCGTCGAGCTGGTCCTCCAGCGACATGATCTGGTTGTTGAGCGCGTCGATCTCGTCAGCCACGTGCTCGAGGAAGACGTCAACCTCGTCAACGTCGTAGCCCTTGCGATCGATCGAGAAGCTTTGGTTGTGGATGTCGGCAGCAGTAATAGCCATGTTGTTCCCTCTCATCAGGATGCCGGCACGAAGGGCCGTTCCCTCAGTTGACCGTTAAAACAGAATAACGAGTAGTCGTACCGCAAATTGTAATACAAGCAGGGCAATTATGGGGGTTATGTCCACCATTCCTCCAATAGGGGGTATGAGCCGCTTGAACAAGTTGAGGTACGGGTCGCAGACTTTGCCGAGCACCTGGTAGATGTCGGCCACGATGCCGCGGCTCGTGGGCAGCCACGACATCATCACGTATATGAAGATGATGAGGCTGTAGGCGTCGGCAAGGCGAACGAGCAGAAACGTCAGCATGAGGCAAGCTCCTTAGATCGCGTGACTGCCGCGTCGACGCCCGCCCCGAACACGGAGGCGAACCCGGCGGCGTTCATGGCATTGAGTGCTGCGAGCGTGGTGCCGCCGGGGCTGCACACGTTGGCGCGGCACGTCTCGGCGCTGATGCCCGTCTCCTTCATGAGGAGCGCGGTGCCGTACACGGTCTGCAGCGCCAGCTGCTCGCCGAGCTCAGGCGCGATGCCGTGCTTCGCAGCCGCGTCGCGCAGCGCCTCGACGAGGGCGGCCACGTAGGCCGGGCCCGACCCGGAGAGCGCGCAGACGGCGTCCATGTCGGCCTCGGGCACCTCGCAGGCGAAGCCCAGGCTGGCGAAGAGCTCGCGCACGAGGCGCGCGTCGTCTTCTGCGGCATGCGCGCCCGCGCATACCGCCGTGGCGCCCGCGCCCACCAGAAGCGGCGTGTTCGGCATGACGCGCACGAGGCGCGCGCCCTCCGGCAGGGCCGCCTCCAGGCGCTCGGTGGTGAGCCCGGCGGCGATGGACACGAAGAGCGGGCCGCCCTCGCCGCCCGCGTAGGGCTCGTGCGCGCGGATCGTCTCGAGCACGCCCATCATCACCTGCGGCTTCACCGCCAAGACCACCACGTCGGCACGCGGCAGCTCACGCGCGTCAGGCACGCAGGCGACGCCGTAGCGCTCGGCGAGGTACCCACGGCGCTCCTCGCCCGGGTCGGCCACGCCGAAGCTCTCCGCGCCCAGAGCGCGCGCCGGGCCCTCCTGCGCGGCGATCCAGCCGCCGAGGACGGCCTCGCCCATCTTGCCGCCGCCGATGACGGAGACGCGCCTGACCTCGCAGGCGCCTGCCATCAGAGCACCCCCTGGTTGCGCAGGTTCATGCGCTCGACCTCGGACAGCCCGCTGCCGCGCGCCACCACGAACACCTTGTCGGCCACGCACTCGACCGACGCCTCGAGCGCGCTCGCCACGCCGAACGAGAAGTCGAGCACGCGCTTGGCGAGCGCGTCAGGCGCCTCGCCGAGCGCGAGCACCACCACGTCGCCCGCCTTGAGGGACTTCGCCACGCGCTCCACCTCGCCGTAGCTCGCAGGCGCGATGACCGTGAGCGTGCGGCGGCCGGTGTAGCTGCCCGTGGAGCTTCCCGTGTAGGAGTCGTACGGGTCGTAGGCGCCTGCAGAGCCTGCCGAGGACGCCGAGCTCGCGGAGCCCGTGGCGGACGCATGCGCCCCGTGCGCCGACGAGGCAGCCGCATGCGCGCCTGCGCGCCCGGAGGCCGGCGCGGCCGCGGCCTCCTCGGTGGTCGGCGTGAACAGCGAGTCGAGGCCCTCCGAGCGGCGGCGCGAGGCGGCCGCGGAGACCGCCGCCGTGCCCTCGGGGGTCATCTGGGGCGGGAGCGAGGAGTCGACCATCGTGCGGCCGAACGCGTTGGTGGTCGGCGTGGTCACGTGGCGCGGCGGCAGCGGGTCGCGGTTCAGGCTGCCGGGAACCTGCGTGCTCGCGCGCACGTCGTCGATGGAGACGAGGCGCGGCATGCTCGAGCCGGAGCCCGTCTGCCGGCCCGAGCCCACCGAGCGCGTGGTCACCGGCGCGTAGCGGTCGTAGCTCGAGCTCGCCGGGGCGTAGTCGTCATAGCCGTCGCCGTAGTCGTCAGCGTAGTCGTCGTACCCGTCATCGTAACCGTCGTAGTCGTCATAGCCGTCGTCGTAGGCCGCGTCCTGCCCCTTCGACCCAAATCCGAGCTTGGACTTGAGATCTCCGAGCATTCTCTTCCCGTCCTGCAGATCCATGCCAGACCTCCTCACCAAATCTATCCGTCAGGCGGCGTGCCGCCTTGACGTCATCTCAGCGACCGCCGCGATGCGGTCGCCTTCAGCGCGAAAAAGCACGCACCCTCTATCTTACTCGAAGGAGTCGCTAAAAATGGCGCGCCCCACGCGAACAATGGTAGCGCCCGCGCAAATGGCCTCATGCCAGTCCTCGCTCATGCCCATGGAAAGCTCATCGAACGCCTCAGCGTCACGCGGGTCGAGCGCGGCGCGGATGCGGGCGTGCAGGCGCGCCAGGTCGTCGAAGCACGCGTGCGCCACCGCGCGGTCGCCTTGCGGCGCCATGGTCATGAGCCCGCGCACGCGCACGTGGCCGAGCGCCGCGCAGGCGCGCACGAGCGCCTCGGCGCCCTCGGGCGCGACGCCGCTCTTGCTCTCTTCCCCCGAGACGTTCACCTCGACGAGCACGTCCTGCACCTTGCCGAGCCGCCCCGCCGCCGCGTCGATCTTCTCGGCGTGCCTGAGCTGGAAGAGCGAGTGGATGAGCGAGGACGACGCCACGATCTCGGGGATGCGGCGCGACTGGATGTTGCCGATGAAGTGCCAGGTTGCCTCAGGGTAGGCCGCCGATTTCGGGACGATCTGGTCGGGGCGGTTCTCGCCGAAGTCGCGCGCGCCCGCGGCAAACGCCTCGCCCACGCCCTCTTCGCCGACCGTCTTCGACACCGCCACGAGCGTGACGTCCTCGGGGTCGCGCCCCGCCGCCGCGCATTGCGCGCGCACCTCGTCGAGCGTGCGCGCGTAGCGCTCCTTGATTCCCATGCCCTCGCTCCTCACTTGCTTGGCTCGGCCGCGCGAAACGCGAGGGCGCCGTGGCGCCCGCACACGCCGCCCTCGGCGCGGTACGAGTAGAACTCATCGGGGCGGCACGCCGTGCACACGCCCGCGTCGGCGATGCGCGACGGGTCCACGCCCGCGCGCGCGAGGTCGACGGCGAGCGCGCGCGCCAGGCTGACGTGGCGCGCGTCGGGCGCGCACTCCTCGCCCATCCTCTCGGCGAAGAGCGCCCGCACGTCCTCGCCCGTCTCGAAGCACTCGACGTGGATGTGGGGGCCGAGGTAGACGTTGTACGCCGCCGCGGCCTCCTCGGGCGCGTCGAAGGGACCCTCGCCGCCCGCTGCGTGCGACTCGCGCGCGGCGAGCGCGCGCACGGCCTTCGGCGCGACGGACGCCGCCACGCCGCGCCATCCCGCGTGCACCACCGCGAACGCGCCGGTCGGCGACGCGATCACCACCGGCACGCAGTCGGCGAAGCACAGAAGCGCCGCCACGCCGGGCGTCGTGACCACGAGGCCGTCGGCGCCGCGCGCAGACGCGGCGCGCGCGTCCGCGAGCGTCGCGGCGTCGGCGCGCGGCACGAGCACGAGCTCGTCGCCGTGCACCTGGTTGGGGACGACGAGCGGCAGCTCGGGCACGCCGAGCGCCTCGAGCAGAAGCGCGCGGTTGCGCATGACGGCGGCAGGGTCGTCGCCGACGTGCGTGGCGAGGTTGAGCCCCGCGTAGGGCGCCTCGCTCACGCCGCCCGCACGCCCGGTAAAAGCAACGCGCACGCCCGAGGTTCGGGCGAGCGCGTCGTCAGTCAGGATATGGAGCGGTCCGAGCTGGCGCGCCTCAAGGCGAGGCAGGGGCAGCTGCGATACCTTCACGGGCTGCCTCCCCTAGCGCTGGCGCTTCAGGAAGTCGGGGATGTAGTCCTCGTCGGCGAAGCGGCCGCCGCTCGAGGAGGTGGAGAACGACACCGGCGCGGGGGTCGGCGCAGCCGCCACCGGCTCGGTGGAGGCGAACAGGTCCTGCTTCTTGGGACGGGAGAAGTCCATGGACGACTGGGAGGCCGACGCCTTGAAGCCCGTGGCGATCACGGTGATGCGCACGGCGTCCTTCATGCCCTCGTCGATGATCTGGCCGTAGATGATGTTGGCGTTCTCGTCGGCGCACGCCTCGACGGTGCGGGCCGCCTCGGACACCTCGGTCAGCGTGAGGTCCGGGCCGCCGGCGATGGAGAACAGCACGCGCGACGCGCCCTGGATGGACGACTCGAGCAGCGCGGAGTTGGTGGCCTGCTGGGCCGCCTCGAGCGCGCGGTTCTCGCCGTTGGAGATGCCGATGCCCATCATGGCGGTGCCGGCGTCCTTCATGACCGCGCGGATGTCGGCGAAGTCGAGGTTGATGAGGCCGGGGACGGTGATGAGGTCCGTCACGCCCTGGATGCCCTGGCGCAGCGTGTCGTCGCAGATGCGGAAGGCGTCGATCATGGACGTCTTCTTGTCGACGATCTCGAGCAGGCGGTCGTTCGGGATGACGATGAGGGTGTCCACCTTCTGGGACAGGAGGTCGATGCCCTGCTCAGCCTGGTTGCGGCGCACGCGGCCCTCGAACGAGAACGGCTTGGTGACGATGCCGACGGTGAGCGCGCCGATCTCCTCGCGCGCGATCTCCGCCACGATGGGCGCGGCGCCCGTGCCCGTGCCGCCGCCTTCGCCGGCGGTGACGAACACCATGTCGGCCTCGGCGAGCGCCTCGCGGATCTCCGCGCGGCTCTCCTCAGCGGCCTGGCAGCCCACCTCGGGGTTCGCGCCGGCGCCGAGGCCGCGCGTCAGCTCCTCGCCGATGTGGATGGTCTTGTCGGCATCCGACATCAGAAGGGCCTGGCGATCGGTGTTGACCGCGATGAACTCGACGCCCTTGACGCCTGCTTCTACCATGCGGTTAACAGCATTCGTGCCGCCGCCGCCTACGCCGACGACCTTGATGACCGCCAGATGCTCACCTGAATAGTTAGGCATTGTTCTTCCTCCACACCTGCTGCGTTTAGACTGCCGTGTTAATCAAATCTTGACCTGCGCTTATGCAAGCGCAGCACATATGGGGGCTATTTTACACGATGAAGGGGCGTTTGCAACTTTGCGACCAGCGAATACTCCCCGTCCGTCCACGAAATAACGACATAAGGAACGCGCCGGGAGAGCGTGGGCGCGGCCCGCCCGCCGTGTCACGCGGCAGGGAGAAAGCCGCAGGCCACCCGCTTGCTCCCCTATGCCGCCCTCCAGGTGGGGCGGTCGACCACGCGCACGTTGATGTAGACGACGGTGGGGTTCTCCTCCATGATCGCGAGGACCACGCGCTCCTTCTCGCGGATGTCGTCCGCGGTGCCGAACGCGATCTCGACGCCGTTCTCAAGCGTGAGCAGCGTGGAGGCGGGGTCGGTCGCCGTCACCTTCTTCACCTGGTCGGCCAGCTCGGTGGTCATGCCGTCGACGATGGACAGCGCGTTGTTCACGTTGTCGTCGGTGCAGTACGCGCCGATCTCGGGCGCAAGGCCATAGGGCACGCCCGTGATGCGCAGCACGCTCTCGGCGTCCTCGTAGATCTTCGGGCTCAGGGTGCGCCCCACCTCGGAGTCTCGGCTCGGGATGGCCATGAGCCACATGCCGTCGGAGGCGATGGCCCAGTCCTGGATGGTCTGCGTGGAGCCCATGGGCACCTCGACCACCGCGGCGACCTGCCGCTCGGTCACCGCCACCTTGAGCGTGGAGGGGAACTCCCGGCTCACCGACACGCTCTCCACCCACGAGTCGCGCTCGAGGCTGCTCTTGATGGCGTCGGTGTCAACCGTGAGCAGCGTAGTGCCCTGCGGGATGGACACGAGCTGCGACACCTCGCTCGTCGTCAGGTGGTCGGCGCCCGTCACCTCCACGTTCTCGATGGCGAATGCCGAGGTGCGCGCAAGCGCGAACCACGCGACGGCGAGGACGAGGACGAGCGCGGCGATCACGCCGACGACGATGAGCGGGCGCCTGCTCGCCTGCGCCGCGCGCTTCGTGCGCTCGGCGCGCGCGTGGTCGCGCTCGAGGCGGTCCATGTCGCCGATGCGCACCGAGGTGACGCCCGCGGCAGCCCTCCCCCGCGCGCTCGGGCGCCCGCCCGAGGCGCCGCGCGGGGCAGGCGAAGCC
>NZ_JAAVTO010000063.1 GCF_013185065.1 Adlercreutzia sp. ZJ473
GCCAGCCCGCGCAGCCGCGCCCGCAGCTGCGCCCGCGCCCGCGCCCGCAGCCCAGCCCCCGCGCCGCGGCCTAGTCCTTCTCGCCCGGCTGGCGCACAGTGATCTCCTGCGCCTTCACGCTCACGCGCGAGTGCGACGGCACCGATGACGTCACGAACGTCGAGCCCGCGATCACCGACCCCTCGCCGATGATCGTCTCGCCGCCGAGCACCGAGGCGTTCGAGTAGATGGTCACGTTGTCCTCGATGGTGGGGTGGCGCTTCACGCCGGCGAGGCGCTGCCCGCCGCGCGTCGAGAGCGCGCCCAAGGTCACGCCCTGGTAGATCTTCACGTGGTCGCCGATCTCGGTGGTCTCGCCGATCACCACGCCCGTGCCGTGGTCGATGAAGAAGTACTCGCCGATCTTCGCGCCGGCGCCGATGTCGATGCCCGTGCCGGAGTGCGCGAGCTCGGTCATGATGCGCGGGATGATGGGCACGTCCTGCTCGTAGAGCACGTGCGCCACGCGGTACACGAAGATGGCGTAGAGGCCCGGGTATGAGAAGATGACCTCCTCCTTCGAGCCCGCCGCCGGGTCGCCGTCGTAGAGCGCCTGCACGTCGGTCAGAAGCACGCGCTGGATGTTCGGCAGCTCGTCGAAGAACACCGTGCAGATCTCCGACGTGCGCTCGCAGATACTCTCGGGCGTGCAGCCGCCGCACAGGTAGTTGCTCGCGCCCGCGTTGCCGTCGCGCTCGTCGGAGGTGTAGGTGAGCGCCAGGATGATCTGCTCGCGCAGCACGCGCTCGATCTGGATGAGCGTCTCGCCGATGAAGTACTCGGGGCTCGTGGAGGGCGAGAGCATCTCCGCGCCGAAGTAGCCGGGGAACATCACGCGGCGGATGTCCTTCAGCACGCTCTTGATGGCGCTCCGGTTGGGAAAGCGCCGGCCGGGCTTGGTGAAGAAGATCTCGTCAGCTTCGTAGTTCTTTTCGATGCCCTTGACGATGCGGTCGAGGTTGTCTCCGAACATGGAACCTCCTAGGTCGAGGAGGGCGGCCGCGGGGCCGCCGGGAATGGACTGCCCTCCATTATAAGGAAGCCCCTTCGCCGACCATGTGGACAAACGGCAAAAAAGGCAACTTTGCCGCACGGATGCGACCAGCGAAAACGTATACTCTTCGAGTAATGCAAGCAGCGGCCAGCACGCCGGGCTCGTTAGCGCGCGCCCGTCGGGCCACCAAGCCTCAAGGCCCGCTGGCTGCGATGCACACGAAGGGGACTAAAGTGGGTGGCTTTTTCGGTGCGGTTTCTCACCGCGACGTAGTGTTGGACGTGTTCTTCGGCGTGGATTACCACTCCCACCTGGGAACGAAGCGGGCGGGCATGGTGGTTCGCAAGGAGAAGGGCGGGTTCCAGCGCGAGATCCACTCGATCGAGAACACCCCCTTCCGCACGAAGTTCGAGAAGGAGCTTGCCAGCTTCCACGGCAACAGCGCCATCGGCTGCATCTCCGACACCGACCCGCAGCCACTGCTCATCCGCTCGCACCTCGGGACGTTCGCGCTGACCACCGTGAGCGCCATCAACAACTTCAACGAGCTGATCGACGCCTGCTTCGACAGCGGGAGCAGCCAGTTCATGGCCATGAGCTCCGGCAAGGTGAACGACACCGAGCTCATCGGCGCGCTCATCAACCAGAAGGACAGCTTCGTCGAGGGCATCCGCTACGCCATGGAGGCGGTGGACGGGTCGCTCACGCTGCTCATCATGACCGAGGACGGCGAGATCATCGCCGCGCGCGACCGCATGGGACGCCTTCCCGTGCTCATCGGCAAGAACGACGACGGCCACTGCATCTCGTTCGAGTCGTTCACCTACCAGAAGCTCGGCTACGCTGACGAGTACGAGCTGGGGCCGGGCGAGATCGTGCGCGTCAACGCCGACGAGTACGAGACCATCGCGCCGGCGGGCGAGGACATGAGGATCTGCGCGTTTCTGTGGGTGTACTACGGATACCCGAACTCGAACTACGAGGGGCGCAACGTGGAGGTCATGCGCTACCACAACGGCGAGATCATGGCGCGC
Source organism: Adlercreutzia sp. ZJ473 (assembly GCF_013185065.1). Classification (GTDB taxonomy): domain Bacteria; phylum Actinomycetota; class Coriobacteriia; order Coriobacteriales; family Eggerthellaceae; genus CAAEEV01. The sequence continues at coordinate 2,068 of NZ_JAAVTO010000063.1, forward strand.
AACGAGGCCGCGGCCGGCACCCTGCCCGACGTGGACTACGTGGCCGGCGTGCCCGACTCGGGCCTGCCGCACGCCATCGGCTACTCCACCGCGAGCAAGAAGACCTTCGCGCGCCCGTTCATCAAGTACACGCCGACGTGGTCGCGCTCGTTCATGCCGTCTGACCAGCGTATTCGCGATCGCATCGCGCACATGAAGCAGGTGCCCGTGCCCGAGCTCATCGACGGCAAGAAGCTTTTGTTCGTGGACGACTCCATCGTGCGCGGCACACAGCTGCGCGAGACGGTGGACTTCCTGTACAGCGCCGGCGCCGCCGAGGTGCACATGCGCAGCGCCTGCCCGCCCATCATGTTCAGCTGCAAGTACCTGAGCTTCTCGCGCGGCAAGTCCGACATGGACCTCATCGCGCGCCGCGTGGTGCAGGAGCTCGAGGGCGACGAGGGGCAGAAGCACCTCGACGAGTACGCCGACAGCTCCACCGAACGCGGAAAGTGCCTGCTCAGAAGCATCTGCGAGCAGATGGGCTTCGACTCTTTGGGCTATCAGTCGCTCGAGGGCATGATCGAGGCCATCGGCATCCCCCCGGAGAAGATCTGCACCTACTGCTGGAACGGCAAAGAGTAAGGGGAGAAGGCGGCACGCGCGTGCCGCCTGTCGGTTTGCCGACCGCCAAGGGGCGGGTGCGCCGGCCGACACGCGCGCATGTCGCCAGCCAGCGCGCCGAAGGGTCAGCGGCCCGAGGCGCCCAAGGCGCCCAAGGCGCGCATCACGGCGAGCCGACCCTCTTCATCAGGCGCGATGCGCTTCGCCCCGCCCCAGGCTCGGGCGAAGCGCTCCTCCGCGAGGTCCACCAACTCGGGCCTCACCACCACCAGCGCATGCTCGCTGCCCGATAGCGCGCCGTCCGCCACCGCCGCCACCGCCTCGGTCAAGCCACCGTCGCGCAGAAGCTCGAGCGGCCCGAGCTCGTCCACGATGAGAAGCCCGCCCTTGCCAAGCCGCTCGTCAGCGCCCGCGCTCCTCATCTTCGCGAAGTGCGCGTTCACCTCCCGCATGGCGTCGTCGGAGATCTCCCACCCCAGGTTCGCCGCAGCGCTCTGGCTCGACGGGCAGAACGCCCCCGCAGCCTTCGCCAAGTCCCTCCTCAGCGCGAAGCGGAGGCGCCTTTTGCCAGGTAGGAGCAGGTTGTCGATGCCCAGCTTCTCGAACGACCCGTTCGGCTTCTCCTCCCACACGCCCGGAGCCACCACGCCCCGACACGGGACGCCCGCCGCGTCAAAGTCGCCTATCAGCCTCTCGAGCCATCGGGTCTTTCCCGCTTGGCGCGGCGCGGTCAGAAGAAACAGCATGGGTTCGGAGCCTTTCTCTACGGGCACGTAGCAGACGAGTCGCACATAAAAGAGGGGAGCGCCCGTCGTGGGCGCTCCCCTTCCGAACGCCTTCCTACTTGAAGTAGGCCACGCCGCCTTCGAACAGCGGCTGGCAGAGGTCGCCGGGGACGTTCTTGTACAGGCCGGCGCCGCTCCGCTCGGTGTGGCCCATCTTGCCGAGGACGCGCCCGTCCGGGCTCGTGATGCCCTCGATGGCGAGCATCGAGCCGTTGGGGTTCACCGCCAGATCCATCGACGGCACGCCGGCCTCGTCGACGTACTGCGTCGCCACCTGGCCCTTCGCCACCAGCTCGTCGAGCAGGGCAGGCGGCGCCACGAAGCGGCCCTCGCCGTGGCTGATCGCCACGGTGTGCACGTCGCCCACCGCGCACTGCGACAGCCACGGTGACAGGCTCGACGCCACGCGCGTGCGCACGAGGCGGCTCTGGTGGCGGCCGATGTTGTTGAACGTGAGCGTAGCGCAGTCCGCGTCCATCGGGCGGATGTCGCCGTAGGGCACGAGGCCCAGCTTCACGAGCGCCTGGAAGCCGTTGCAGATGCCGAGCATGAGGCCGTCGCGCTTCTGCAGAAGCTCGCGCACCGCCTCGGTCACCGCGGGGGCGCGGAAGAACGCCGTGATGAACTTCGCGGAGCCGTCGGGCTCGTCGCCGCCCGAGAAGCCGCCTGGGATCATGACGATCTGGGAGTTCCTGATGAGGCGCACGAGCTCGCGCGTGCTCTCGGCCACCGCGTCGGGCGTGAGGTTGTTGATGACGAACGTGTCGACCACGGCGCCCGCGCGCTCGAAGGCGGCCGCGGAGTCGTACTCGCAGTTGTTGCCGGGGAACACCGGGATGACCACGCGCGGGCGCGCCACGGCGGGGCCGGCGAACACGTGCGGCGCGGCGGCCTCGAACGACACCGGCTCGACCGCGGGCAGCGCCGCGCGCTCGGCCTCGGAGGTGCGGTACGGGAACACCGCCTCGATGCCGCGCTCCCACGCCTCCTGCAGCTCGGCGAGGCTTGCGACCTCCTCGCCCACCACGAGCTCGTAGGCCGCGGTGGTCTCGCCCACCACGGCTGCGGCCACGTCGTCGCCGACCTCCGGCACCGCGGCGCCGTCGGCGAGCTCCACCACGAAGCTGCCGTAGCTCAGCCCGAAGAGCGCGTCAGCGGACGGCGCCGCGGAGATCTTCACGCCGATGCCGTTGCCCACGCACATCTTGAACAGCGCCTCGGCCATGCCGCCGTAGCCCGGCGTGGCGACGGCAAGCGCCGCACCCGTGCCGATCAGCTCCTCGACGCAGTCGAGCGCCTCCAGCAGCGACGCGGTGCGCGGCGTGACGCCGTCGTCCTCGTAGCGCGGCACCACCATGAGCACGCGATGCCCCGCGCCCTTGAACTCGGGCGACGTCACGCGGTCGACCTTGCCGCACGCCGTGGCGAAGCTCACGAGCGTCGGCGGCACGTCGAGCTGCTCGAACGAGCCGGACATGGAGTCCTTGCCGCCGATGGCGCCCACGCCGAGGTCGACCTGCGCCATGAGCGCGCCGAGCACGGCCGCGGCGGGCTTGCCCCAGCGCGCGGGCTCGTCGCGCAGCTTCTCGAAGTACTCCTGGAACGTGAGGTACATGTCCGCGCGCTTGAAGCCTGCGGCCACGAGCTTCGCCACGCTCTCCACCACCGCGACGTACGAGCCCGTGAACTGGTTCGCCTCGGTGAGGTACGGGTTGAAGCCCCAGGCCAGGCCCGAGCACGTGGTGGTCTCGCCAAACACCGGCAGCTTCGCCGCCATGGCCTGCGCGGGCGTGAGCTGGTTCTTGCCGCCGAACGGCATGAGCACCGTGGCCGCGCCGATGGTGGAGTCGAAGCGCTCGGAGAGGCCCTTGTTCGACGCCACGTTGATGTCGCTCAGAAGCGCGCGCATCCGCGCGTCCAGCGCGTCGTCAGGCTCACCCCAGGTGCGTTCGTACGCGCGCGGCGCGCCCACGGTCACGGCCTGGTGCTTCGGCGCGCCGTTCGATGCCAGAAACGCGCGGCTCACGTCGATGATCGTGTCGCCGCGCCACACCGCGCGCACGCGCGCCTCCTCGGTCACGCGCGCCACCGGCGTGGCCTCGAGGTTCTCCTCGTGCGCCAGCGCGATGAACGCGTCCACGTCCTCGGCGGCGAGCGCCACGGCCATGCGCTCCTGCGACTCGGAGATGGCCAGCTCGGTGCCGTCGAGGCCGTCGTACTTCTTGGGCACGCGGTCGAGCTCGATGAACAGGCCGTCGGCCAGCTCCCCGATGGCGACCGACACGCCGCCCGCGCCGAAGTCGTTGCAGCGCTTGATCATCTGGCACGCGTCCTTGCGGCGGAACAGGCGCTGGATCTTGCGCTCGACCGGCGCGTTGCCCTTCTGCACCTCGGCGCCGCAGCTCTCGAGCGACTCCAGGTTGTGCGCCTTCGAGGACCCCGTGGCGCCGCCGATGCCGTCGCGGCCCGTGCGGCCGCCCAAGAGCACCACCACGTCGCCCGGCGCCGGCGTCTCGCGCCGCACGTGGTCGGCCGGGGTGGCGCCCACCACGGCGCCGATCTCCATGCGCTTGGCCGCGTAGCCCGGGTGGTACAGCTCGTGCACCTGCCCCGTGGCCAGGCCGATCTGGTTGCCGTAGGACGAGTAGCCCGCAGCCGCCGTGGTCACGAGCTTGCGCTGCGGCAGCTTGCCGGGGATGGTCTCGCTCACGGGCACGAGCGGGTCGGCCGCGCCGGTCACGCGCATGGCCTGGTACACGTAGCTGCGGCCGCTCAAGGGGTCGCGGATGGCGCCGCCCACGCACGTGGCCGCGCCGCCGAACGGCTCGATCTCGGTGGGATGGTTGTGCGTCTCGTTCTTGAACAGGTACAGCCAGTCCTGCTCCTCGCCGTCCACGTCCACCTTCACCTTCACGGTGCAGGCGTTGATCTCCTCGGACTCGTCGAGGCCCGTGAGGATGCCCTGCTTCTTCAGCCACTTCGCGCCGATGGTGCCCATGTCCATGAGGCAGACGGGCTTCTCGTCGCGCCCGAGCTCGTGGCGCATCTCCAGGTAGCGGTCGAACGCGCGCTGCACGTTGGCGTCGGCGATCTCGAAGTCGGTGAGCACCGTGCCGAACGTGGTGTGGCGGCAGTGGTCCGACCAGTAGGTGTCGATCATCTTGATCTCGGTGATGGTGGGGTCGCGCCTCTCCTCCTCGGCGAAGTAGCGCTGGCAGAAGACGATGTCGGCGAGGTCCATGGCCAGCCCGCGCTCGGCGATGAAGGCGGCCAGGCCCTCCTCGTCGAGCTCGCGGAAGCCCTCGACCACCTCGACGTCAGCCGGCTCGGGGTAGTCCATGGCCAGCGTCTCGCGCGTCGCAAGCGACGCCTCGCGTGCCTCGATGGGGTTGATCACGTAGTGCTTGATGGCCTCGACGTCGGCCGCGTCAAGCGCGCCCTCGAGGTAGTACAGCTTGGCGGAGCGCACCTCGGGGCGCTCGCCCTGGCTGATGAGCTGGATGCACTCGCTCGCCGAGTCGGCGCGCTGGTCGAACTGCCCGGGCAGGTACTCCACCGCGAACACGGCGGCGCCGCGCGCGTCGGGCATCTCGAGCGTGGCCACGTCGGACTGCGGCTCGCTGAACACCGTGGGCACGCACTGCTCGAACAGCTCGGGCGAGATGCCCTCCACGTCGTAGCGGTTCACGCAGCGCAGGCCGGAAAGCGCTGACACGCCCAGGATGTCGCGCAGCTCGGCGAGCAGCTGGTGGGCCTCCACGTCGAAGCCGGGCCTCTTCTCAACATAGACGCGTTGGACCATGGTTCAAGCCTTTCTCTTACTTGCCTTCGGTGCTCTCGGCGCCTTCGGCGCCCTCGTCGGCCGCGCCGTCCGCGTCGGCAGCCTTCGCGCGGGCCTTCTCCTCGTTGATCTTCTCGCGGTTCGACAGGCGGAAGCCGCTGCCGAACAGGCTCTTCCGGGGCTTCTTCACGGGCTCCTCCTTGACGGGGGCCTCGGACGCCTCCTCGGCGGGCTTGCGGCTGACCGGCTTGGCGTGGCGGTTCTGGTTCTTGCCCGAGCCCTTCTTGTGCGCCTGCTGCGCGCGCTCGGCGCGGGCGGCGGCGCGCTCGGCCTTCTTCTGCTTCTCCTCCTCGATGATCATGCGCTCCTGGTAGGCGCGGCGCTCTTTGCGGATGGGGGACATGTCGATGTAGAAGGCGATGATGATCAGGGCATACGCTGCGAAGAGCACGCCTAGGGCCACCGCGTCGGGCATGAGCTCGCGCCCGAGGAACGAGACCGCCGTGCAGGCGATGGCGCCGATCAGGGTCACCCACCACCAGAGGCGCAGCGTCTTGTAGCGCTTGGTGTCGGGCTTGTAGTACTTGCGGTCGAGCGCGCGCTGCTCGGCCTGCGCCTTCTTGCGCTCGGCCTTGCGCTCGGCCTTCTTCTGCTGCGGGGTCTTCTCGGTGGTCTTGACGATCACCGAGGCCGCCGCCTGGGTCTTGGGCTTGGCGCTCGCGGCGCTCTTGCGCGTCTTGCCCGGGCGCTCGTCGGAGGTGTAGCGCTCGTTCATCGGGTTGCGTTGGGTCATGGGGCGATTCCCTCTCTAGCTTCTCTAGCGCTCGAACGTGCGGCCGGTGATCGTCTCGTATGCCTGGATGTACTTCTCGGAGGTCTTCTCGATGATCTCCTGCGGGAGGCGCGGCGGCTTGGTGCCGGAGCCCTTGTCCCAGTTCGCGGTGAGCCAGTCGCGCACGAACTGCTTGTCGAAGGAGGGCTGGTCCTTGCCTTCGGCGTAGACGTCGCCCGGCCAAAAGCGCGAGGAGTCGGGCGTGAGGACCTCGTCGGCCAGGATGACCTTGCCGTCGATGGTGCCGAACTCGAACTTGGTGTCGGCGATGATGACGCCGCGCTCGGCTGCGTGGTCGCGCGCGGTGGAGTACACCTTGATGGCCAGGTCGCGCAGCGTGGCCGCGGCGTCCTCGCCGATGATCTCGGCGCAGCGCTCGAAGCTGATGTTCTCGTCATGGTCGCCGATCTCGGCCTTGGTGGACGGCGTGAAGATGGGCTCGGGCAGCTTCGAGGAGTTCACGAGGCCCTCCGGCAGCTCGATGCCGCAGACGGTACCCTGCTTGCCGTACTCCTTGAGGCCGCTGCCGGCCAGATACCCGCGCACGATGCACTCGACGGGGAACATGTCGGCCTTCCTCACCAGCATGAAGCGGCCGCGCAGGTAGTCGGCGTAGGGCTTGAACTGCTCGGGCAGGTCGGCCACGTCGGCCGAGATCAGGTGGTTCTCCACCACGCCCTCGAGGAGCTCGAACCAGAAGCACGACAGCTGCGTGAGGACCTGCCCCTTGTAGGGGATCTCGTCCTCCAAGATGTAGTCGAACGCCGAGATGCGGTCCGTGGCGACGAGCAGCAGCTTGTCGCCGAGGTCGTACAGATCGCGAACCTTGCCCTGAGCATCGGGCTTGATGTCGATTCCCGCCATGAGAAAAACCCTTTCCTCCACCATGTTCCGTATTGCCGCGCATCGCGCGCGGGAGGCGCCTGTGGCCGCCGCCCGCCGCCGTACGGCGTGGCGGCATGCGCCGCCGCGCACGTCACGCGCGTGTTTTCGCATCATTCTATTATGGCGCAAGTGGGGAGGCCTGTCGCGCAAACCGAGCGCAATTTCCAAGGTTTTAGGGCGGGCGCGGACGGGCGCAGGAGAGGCAGGCTGCGCGAAGGGCACGGCGGGTCCTCGCGCCGGCGAGCCGTCGAGCGGGCCGTCAAGCGAGCCGTCGGGCGAGCCGCTGGGCGAGCCGTCGGGCGGGCTACCGCGCGAGCCGCTGGGCGGGCCGTCGGGCGAGCCGCTGGGCGAACCGTCGGACGGGCTACCGCGCGAGCTACCGCGCGCCGCGGCCCTTCTGCTTCTTGCCAGCGCGGTTGCCGGCCCGGCCGGCGTTGCGCTGGGCGCTGCGCGCCTGCGCCGTGGCCTGCTTCTTCGCGCGCTCGGCGTCGTAGAGCGGGATGTGGATGGTGAAGCAGGCGCCCTTGCCCTTCTCGCCTTCCACCTGCACCCAGCCGCCGTGGCGGTCGACGATCTCCTTCACCACGGCCAGGCCCACGCCCAGACCGCCGCTCTCGCGGGTGCGGCCCGCGTCGGCGCGCCAGAAGCGCGAGAACACCATCTTCGCCTCCTCGCGCGTCAGGCCGATGCCGGTGTCCTCCACGGAGATGGACGCCATGATGTCGCCGCGGCGCACGCGCACGTGGATGTGCCCGCCCTCGGGGGTGTAGCGCACGGCGTTCGAGACGAGGTTCGCCGTGGCCTGGCGGATCATGTCGGGGTCGCCCACCACGCGCACGCCCCTCTGCGCCTGGTAGTCGATGGTGAGGCCGGAGTCGGCCACGAACATCTCGTGCGTGGACACGATGCCCTCGATGAGCTCGCCCACGTCCACGACCTCCTCCTTCATGGGCTGCGAGCGGTTCTCCAGGCGCGACAGCTTGAGCAACGCGTCGACCAGGCGCGACAGGCGCTGGACCTCGGAGTTCACCGTGACGAGGCGCTCCTCGTCCGCCTCGTACACGCCGTCGACCATGGCCTCGACCGTGGCTTGGATGGCCATGAGCGGCGTGCGCAGCTCGTGCGCCACGTCGGTGGTGAGGCGGCGCTCCAGCTCGCGGTCCTTCTCGACCGACTCGGCCATGGCGTCGAACGTCTCGCCCAGGCGGGCGATCTCGTCCTCGCCGTGCAGGTTAGTGCGCGCCGCGAGGTCGCCTTCCTTGATGGCGCGCGCGGTCTTGGTCATGCGGTTGATGGGCGCCACCAGGTTGCGCGCGAACAGAAAGCCGATGCACGACGCCAGGATGATGGCCACCACCGTGGCGAGCAGCAGCGCCTGGTATGAGTTGTTGCGAAACTCCTGGTCAGGCTGGCGCATGAGCGTGTCGGAACCGTACACCCAGATGCGCACCGAGCCCACGGCCACGTTGTCGACCACGATGGGCGCCATGGCGACCTGCGAGGGGTCGGTCGGCTCGAAGGACTTCTGCGCCCCGGGCGCGTCGCTTCTCACCGACGCCGACGAGTCGAACGGCACGCCGCCCTCCGCGTCGATCACCTTCACGCCCACGCCCGAGGTGAGCTCGGCCGTCTGCAGGGCGGGCTTGGTGGTGTCGGGGTTCCACAGATCCCCCGTGCGCTCGTAGACCGAGGCGATGCGCTCGGCCGTGGTGGTGGCCATGGTGCGCATGTTGTCGGTGGTGTAGGTCTGGAAGTGCTGCTCCCACACGAACGACACCACGCCGATGGCCACGAGCGCGGTCATGGCCGCGATGAACGCGAACGCCAAGGTCACGCGCGTGGTGTACGAAAAGCTCGACCAGCGGAACCGCTTCTTGGCCTCGACGCGGGCGATGGAGCCCGTGGTGGCGGACGCCGCCGCGCCGTCGGACGACTTCGGCTCGGCGTCCGAGACCATCACGCGCTCGGTCATGCTACTGGCCGTTCTTCGTGGGGTCCTCGAAGCGGTAGCCCACGCCGTGCACCGTGTGCAGCCACTTGGGGTTGCGCGGGTTGTCGCCGATCTTGGCGCGCAGGTTCTTCACGTGGGAGTCGATGGTGCGCTCGTAGCCCTCGAAGTCGTAGCCGAGCACCTTCTCCACCAGCTCCATGCGCGAGTACACGCGGCCGGGATAGCGCGACAGCGTGGTGAGCAGCTTGAACTCGCTGGCCGTGAGATCGATCTCCTCGCCGGAGACGAGCACCTTGTGCCCCGAGACGTCGATGGTGAGCTCGCCGAACTCGAGCACCTCGCGCTGGGGCTCGGAGTCGGCGTGCACGCGGCGCAGGAGCGCGCGGGCGCGGGCCACCAGCTCGCGCGGGCTGAACGGCTTCACCAGGTAGTCGTCGGCGCCGAGCTCGAGGCCGATGATGCGGTCCTCCACCTCGCCCTTCGCGGTGAGCATGATGATGGGCACGTCCGAGGTGTCGCGGATGACGCGGCACACGCGCTCGCCGGGGACGCGCGGCAGCATGAGGTCGAGGATGATGAGGTCGAAGTGGTGCTTCTGGAACTCCTCGAGCGCCTCCTGGCCGTCGCCGACGGCAGTCACCCAGTAGTTCTCGCGCTCAAGGTAGGCCGTGACGGCGTCGCGAATGGCCTTCTCGTCCTCGACCAGGAGGATGCGTCGGGTTTCGTTGCTCATGGATGACTCCTTAAGCTCGGTTTGCTCGTTCTCGCCAGGCCTGGGCTCAAGGCCCCGGCAGCAAAGCAGGCAGCAGGTCAGTGTTTGCGTTTATTGTAGCGTTTGCCCCCGACGAGACGCACACCCGTATGTCAAATGACACAATAGCCCCACGGTGCGACCCGCCTTGCAGGGCGGCTTGCGCACGTCCTCGTCAGCGGAAAGGCGCGCCTGCGTCAGGCGATCCTGATCGTGGCGTGGGGAAGCACGGCTCTCACCTCAAGCGTTCCGCCCAGCCCTGCGACGTAGCGTCGAAGCGTGTCGACCTGGACAACCCCTATCTGGCCGTTCTCCAGGTCGGATATCCTCTTCTGGCTCACGCCCATCTCCCTCGCGATCTCGCTTTGCGTCATGGAGCATGCCTTGCGCGCCTGCTTGAGCTCGTACGCGCGCACCTTCTCCTCTGTCGCCTGGCGCGCCTCGCGCATGAGCTCAGGGGGAATCTCGCGCTTCGCAGCATAGTCTTCAGGGGAAAGGCTCATGGTTGCTTCTCCAATTCTCCTAGATGCTTCTCGTAGCGCTTCTCGGCCTCGGGAATGGCCCTTTTGTACCAGCTGCTCCACGCGCCACCGGAGCCGCCCTTCGACTTGTCGCCGGCAAGCAGCATGATGGCGCTCCTCAAGGGGTCGAATGCGAAGAGGATCCTGATCTCGCTTCCTGGCGGAGAGGCGGGGCGCAGCTCTTTCATGTTCTTGAACCGAGACCCTTTCACGACATCGACGAGGGGCCTCCCGAGCGACGGGCCCCTCTCGCCAAGCACCTCAAGCGCAGCCATGATGTGCGCGACCGTCCTGCTGTCTTGATCGTCAAGCCAGCCCTCGATCAAGCTGAGGTCTATGCTCCATCTTCCCATAATATACCCCTTAAGTTATATTCTGTCTACTCCCCCCGATCTGGCATTCCTTAACTTAAATCGTCGGCTTACATTATAACGTACAAATGTACTTAATAGAATAGCCCTATCGAGCAAAATCCTTCTGCGTTTCTCGTGGCGTTTGGAGGCAGGACGGCGTTGGGCGAGCGGAGCGTGACACAATAGCCCCATGCCACAGAGACGAGATCGACAGAACACGGCGCGCGCGAAAGGCGGCGCGGCCCCATCGCACGGCACGGAGCGGCGCGGGGGCGCGAGCGCGGGCAAGCGGCGCGGGAACGCGGCCGCGAGCAGGCAGCATGCCGGCGCGGGCGCT
>NZ_JAAVTO010000064.1 GCF_013185065.1 Adlercreutzia sp. ZJ473
AGCAAGCCCGAGTGGGCCGGCCAGTACCCGCTGATCACCACCTCCGGCTCGCGCCGCTACAGCTCCTTCCACTCCGAGCACCGCGCCGTGCCGTCCCTGCGCCAGATCGACCCGTGGCCGTGGGTGCAGATCAACCCCGAGACCGCCAAGGCCTACGGCATCACCGACGGCGACTGGTGCGAGGTCTACAACATGTTCGGCGAAGCCCGCTTCAAGGCCGAGATCACGCCCGTCATGAAGCCCGGCATCCTGAACTGCGCGCACGGCTGGTGGTTCCCCGAGCAGGACGGCGAGGAGCCCAACCTGTTCGGCGTCTGGAAGTCCAACTTCAACAGCCTCGTCCCGCACATGAACATCGGCAAGCTTGGCTTCGGCGCCCCGTACAAGGGCGTTATGTGCAACATCAAGCGCGTCCGCAGCCTCGACCAGGACTAACCAGAGAAAGGAAGTGCACTAAATGGCAGACCAGAAGTACGCACTGCTGGTGGATTACACCTACTTCTCCGGCAACCACGCGGCTGAGATCGGCTGCAAGGAGGAGCTCGGCCTTCCGCTCGACCAGTTCGGCATCAAGGAGGTCCAGGTCGGTCCCTTCAAGAAGGGCGAGGGCAACGACGGCGACGCCTGGGAGTGGTTCTACATCCCCTGCCCGACGTCGATCTTCTCCGAGCACTGGGGAACCAACGGCGACAAGGCCGGCCAGCGCCCGCTGGCGGTCCAGGTCGAGGAGTCTGGTTCCATGTACTACGGCACCCTCGAGGACATGATCGCCAAGATGGCGGAGTTCGACCGCCCGATGGTTCTGTTCCAGCTGTAAGCCTTAGGTAATTGCGCGAAGGGCCGGCCGCGCCGGCCGACCCTTCGGCATCGTGTTGAGGACTAACAAGGAGAGAATATGACCCGCGACGAATTTTTCGCTCTCGACGCGGCGGATGCGGCTGAGAAGCTGAACGCCGTTCTCGCCGATGGCAAGAGCAAGGATGAGGCCATGGCCGAGTTCGGCATCGCCCAGGCTGACCTCATGAAGGCCCAGATCTTCTTCGTGAAGGACAAGTTCATCGCCCGCGCTTGGGGCGGCTACACCTCCACGAAGCGCACCGGCAACGAGGCGAACGACACCGGCAACGGCGTCGGCAACAGCGACCCGGCCAAGGGCTTCGCTGGCATCTAAGCTCGCAAGAGCATTCATGCCGTGACAAGGCTCGCCGCCCGCTTCGGGTGGCGAGCCTTCTTTGCATTGAAAGGAGCGCCAACTATGTCTACTGAAGACGAGATCCGCGCGGAGGTCGAGGAGCTGGGCCGGCTGGAGCCCGCGCAGGAGGACATCCTGTACAACATCTCGCTCAAGCAGGACGAGCTGGGCCGCCAGGCCACCAACCTGCTCCTGAGCAAGGTGGAGGGCAGCCCCGTTTACCAGCCGATGATCGACCGCGAGTACCTCACCTACGAGGTGTTCAACCACGGCTCCAAGCACGAGATCGCGAGCCTGTACGTGACGCTCAAGGGCCTGCGCTACTGCATCATGTACGCCGACGAGCTCTCGCGCCGCCGCAAGCTCAACCCCGCCGGCGCGCCCTGGACCGAGTAGGGCACTACGCCCGTTGTCTCAAGTTTTCGCAGGTAGAAGGCTTGAAAAATGAAAAGTAGTACCGATGGGTTGAGAAAGTGAGCACTCTGAGTCTGATTGAAGAGCGCTCGTTTGCTTTAAAGTCTGCACGTGCGACGCCATCTTGAGGGAGAGGTGCGCCGCATGGCAAGACGAGCCTGATCCCTAGCAGGCTCGAACGCAATACCGCATGCGGACAAGGAGGGCGTGAAGGGCGCAACGCGAAGCGCGTGACCTCAGGGCATGAGTTCGACTTACGAAGGGGATTGACTAAGGGCGAGCTCAGGCCGTGGCGTCGGGTGTGACCGCGTCTTTTCGCCATCCTTCCGCGAATCGTTTACCTTGAGGAGGTAAAGGATGGACAAGAAAGAGTTTACTGTCTCTGAGGTCATTGACTCCATTGGCATTAGCTCGCATACGTGGGTCACGTTCGTGATCCTCGCATTCGCAATGATCTTCGACGGTTATGACTTCATGATCGTCAACTCCACCAACCTGTTCGTGGCCCACACCTTCTGGCCCGACAACCCGAACCCCGGCACCCTCATGGGCTCGCTCACCACGTGGGGCCTTCTCGGCATGGTGCTCGGCGGCGCCGTGGGCGGCATCATGTCCGACAAGATCGGCCGCAAGAAGATGCTGACCATCGCCGTCATCTTCTACGGCGTGTTCACGCTGCCCCAGGCGTTCTCGAACGACCTCGTGACGTTCGCCGTGTGGCGCCTCATCGCCGGCTTCGGCGTGGGCTCCTGCATCCCGGTCGTGACCACCGTGTTCTCCGAGAGCATGCCCTCCAAGCAGCGCGGCGTCTTCGTCACCTTCGGCATGGCCTTCATGGTGGTGGGCTGGGTGCTCGCCGGCCTGATCGCCAACCCGATCTGCAACGCCGCCGGCCCGATCATCCCGGGCCTGTGCAACGAGGTCACCTACGTGCTCGCCGACGGCGGCACCGCCTCGATGTACACCAACTGGCGCCTCTGCTACCTGATCGGCGCCCTGCCGATCGTCTACGGCATCCTGCTGTTCTTCGTGATGCACGAGACCCCGCACTGGTACGCCAACAACGGCCAGCTCGACAAGGCCTGCAAGCGCCTCACCGAGATCGAGCAGGCCACGCGCCACACCTCGCACGAGTATGATCCCAAGCTTCTGATCGTCCCGCCGAAGCCCGCCAAGGTCGGCCCCTCCGTGCTGTTCTCCTCCAAGTTCATCGTGGCCACCGCCGCGGTCTGGACGGGCTACTTCGTGGGCCAGTTCTGCGTGTACGGCATGAACGCCTGGCTGCCCGCATGGTTCACCGGCATCGGCTACTCCCCCTCGGAGGCCGTGACGCTGCAGACGCTGAACAACGTCGGCGCCATCCTGTCGAACATCTCCGTCGGCTTCGTGTCCGACCGCTGCGGTCGTAAGAACACCCTGGCCGGCTCCTGGATCTTCTGCATCGTGGCCATCATCATCTGCTCGCTGTTCGTGGCCCCGAACAACTTCGTGCTCTGCCTCGGCCTGATGCTGCTGTTCGGCTTCGCGCTGAACTTCGCCATCACCGCCGTCCAGCCGATGATGCCCGAGGCCTACCCGACCGCCATCCGCAACACCGGCACGTCCTGGTGCCAGGCGTTCGCCCGCTTCGGCGGCTCCGCCTCCTCCATCGTGCTCGGCGGCATCGCCGGCATGGCCCTGTTCCAGACCGCCGAGGGCGCGACCAACTGGTCGATGCTCGTGCTCGTGCTGATCATCCCCTTTGCCCTTGGCTTCATCTGCTGCGTGCTCTTCGCCCGCGAGACCTCCGGCAAGACGATGGACCAGCTGGCGGCCGAGGAGGCGAAGCTCAACAACTCCGAGACCGACGGCACGGCCCGCTTCATCATGATCCTCGTGGTCGCCGCCATCCTGGCAGTGCTCTGCATCGTGTGCCCGCTGGCCATCCAGGGCTGGTCGAAGCTCCCGATCGCTCTGCCGCTCATGGCCATCGGCGTTCTGCTTCCGTTCGTGTACTTCTTCGTGTTCGCAACTCCGCAGGCCCTGAAGGACAAGGCCAAGCTGAAGGCTTAAGTCCCTCTTCGCCTCGACGCGAACCACTTCCCTTGAGGGGGAAGGCCCGGATCCCCACGGGCCTTCCCCCTTTTTCTTTTGCCTGCGTGCTGCGGTATAATCTCCCCAGCTGAAACGTTTCCGAGGAGGGGCTTTGAAGAACAACAAGGTGTATTTCCCGAAGGACGCCATCGCGCGTCACGAGAACTTCGACGCGTGGTACGAGGACGGCGCGCTGTTCATGCGCTTCGAGTCCGACTGGAAGTTCGAGAAGGACACCGTCGCCGTGATCGGGCGCATGGGCGGGGAGGTGGGCTGCATCAAGCCCGACCACAAGGTGATCAACTACTACCTGCGCTCCGAGCGCTACGAGCACTGCCTGCACACCTACACCATCTTCAAGCACTACTACGTCGAGGGCATGCTGTGGGACATGTACGGCTCGCTCTCGAACCCGCCGTGCGACTTCATCACCGAGACGAAGGACCGCGACGACAAGCGCGACGTGCACATCAAGGTGGTGAAGTTCCGCGACAAGGGCGAGTGCTTCGAGATCCGCGTTACCGACCTGACGAAGCTGCGCCTCGCGCTCATCGCCACGGTGGCCATCGGCATCAAGGAGGAGTGGAAGGGCCTCTCCGAAGGCGAGGAGGATCCCAACCCGACGTTCTTCCAGAAGATCAAGAGGAACGTGCGCGGCTATAAGGGCAAGACCTACGAGCGCGTCCTGCAGGAGGAAGAGCTCGAGCGAGCCAAGGCCAGCCTCAAGGCCATGGAGGAAGAGGAGTAGAAGGCCGCCCAAGTTGGCGCAGGCGACGTTCCTTGCTCGGCTAAGGTAACGTAAGCGACATTCCTCGCTCGCTTGAAGTACCGTAAAAAGAGAAGCCCCCGCGATGGCGGGGGCTTCCTTGCTTCTCAGCGCTTCTTTGGCGCGCTTATGCGGCAGGTGAGAGACTTAAGCCTTCAGCTTGGCCTTGTCCTTCAGGGCCTGCGGAGTTGCGAACACGAAGAAGTACACGAACGGAAGCAGAACGCCGATGGCCATGACGGGCAGAGCGATCGGGAGCTTCGTCCAGCCCTGAACGGCCAGCGGGCACACGATGCAGAGCACTGCCAGGATGGCGGCGACCACGAGGATCATGATGAAGCGGGCCGTGCCGTCGGTCTCGGAGTTGTTGAGCTTCGCCTCCTCGGCCGCCAGCTGGTCCATCGTCTTGCCGGAGGTCTCGCGGGCGAAGAGCACGCAGCAGATGAAGCCGAGCACGAACGGGACGTTCAGCACGAGCACGAGCATCGACCAGTTGGTCGCGCCCTCGGCGGTCTGGAACAGGGCCATGCCGGCGATGCCGCCGAGCACGATGGAGGAGGCGGAGCCGCCGAAGCGGGCGAACGCCTGGCACCAGGACGTGCCGGTGTTGCGGATGGCGGTCGGGTAGGCCTCGGGCATCATCGGCTGGACGGCGGTGATGGCGAAGTTCAGCGCGAAGCCGAACAGCAGCATCAGGCCGATGCAGAGCACGAAGTTGTTCGGGGCCACGAACAGCGAGCAGATGATGATGGCCACGATGCAGAAGATCCAGGAGCCAGCGAGCGTGCGCTTACGGCCGACGCGGTCGGACACGAAGCCGACGGAGATGTTCGACAGGATGGCGCCGACGTTGTTCAGCGTCTGCAGCGTCACGGCCTCCGACGGGGAGTAGCCGATGCCGGTGAACCATGCGGGCAGCCAGGCGTTCATGCCGTACACGCAGAACTGGCCCACGAAGTAGCTCGTCCACACCGCGGCGGTGGCCACGATGAACTTGGAGGAGAACAGCACGGAGGGGCCGACCTTGGCGGGCTTCGGCGGAACGATCAGGTACTTCGGGTCATACTCGTGCGAGGTGTGGCGCGTGGCCTGCTCGATCTCGGTGAGGCGCTTGCAGGCCTTGTCGAGCTGGCCGTTGTTGGCGTACCAGTGCGGGGTCTCGTGCATCACGAAGAACAGCAGGATGCCGTAGACGATCGGCAGGGCGCCGATCAGGTAGCAGAGGCGCCAGTTCGCATACATGGTGGCGGTGCCGCCGTCGGCGAGCACGTAGGTGACCTCGTTGCACAGGCCCGGGATGATCGGGGCAGCGGCGTTGCAGATCGGGTTGGCGATCAGGCCGGCGAGCACCCAGCCCACCACCATGAAGGCCATGCCGAAGGTGACGAAGACGCCGCGCTGCTTGGAGGGCATGCTCTCGGAGAACACGGTGGTCACGACCGGGATGCAGGAGCCCACGCCGAAGCCGGCGATGAGGCGCCAGGCCGCGAACGACACGAGGTCGTTCGAGAACGCCTGGGGCAGCGTGAACACGCCGTAGAAGATGACGGCGATGGTCAGCATCTTCTTGCGGCCGATCTTGTCGGACATGATGCCGCCCACGGCGCCGCCGAGCACCATGCCGAGCAGGCCCCACGTGGTGAGCGAGCCCATGAGGGTGCCGGGGTTCGGGTTGTCGGGCCAGAAGGTGTGGGCCACGAACAGGTTGGTGGAGTTGACGATCATGAAGTCATAACCGTCGAAGATCATTGCGAATGCGAGGATCACGAAGATGACCCACGTATGAGAGCTGATACCGATAGAGTCAATGACCTCAGAAACGGTAAACTCTTTTTTGTCCATTAATACCCCCTATACGAAAAATAGGTACTTTGCCGCTTACGGTAGAGCTAAGGGAATGCGGGCAAAGCGAGTAAAGAGATCTCATCCCCAACGCAGTAGCAAGACAAAGCTGCGGCATGTCATCAGGAATCGCAAAGAAGCTCGGTTTATAGGGATGGCCGAGCTCCTTTGCGACTACGATTCGCCGTTCCCCAACGGCGGATCGCGCCCTGCGCTAAGACTGCACAGCAGCCAGAAGAAACGACTGCGCGCACCCTCCTTCCATGATTCTCTCATCGAGACCGTGTTCTCGACGTGGGAGCGTGCCAGAAGTCACCTGTGCGCCCGCACGTCAGAAACATACATCGTGCAAGATATGGTATGAGCATTTTGCGGTCAATGATTCTGGGGGTCGTTTTGCGGGTGGAACATCAACCCTGAGGGTCGATTTTCCTAATCCCCGCTTGCAAAACCCCAGGTCAGCACTTTTGCGTGTTTTCGCGCGCCGCCAGGGGAAACGAGGGCCCCAGTCTGATATGTCAGACTGGGGCCCAGGGTTTCGCTCATGCTGGAAGCCTTCCCGAGTTGCGTTGCCGAAGGCTCGTATCAGCATGCCGAGATGATGCTAGGCGGCCTTCGGAAGCGCGTTCTCGGTGAGCTCGGCCACCTCTTCGTCACTCAGGTCGTAGCCGTAGAAGGTGTGGTAGTAGCTCTTCGCCACGTCCTCGATGGAGGTGTCGAACTTGTCAGGGTAGAGCAGGCGCGGCAGCCACTGCATGCCCATGACCTGGTTCACGGTCGGCGGGTTGTTGAGCCAGCAGTAGGGGCTGCCCGGCACCTCGTAGTAGTTGCCGCTGTCGATGGCGGCGATGCCGTCCCATGCGGGGTTGTCACCCACGGTGTCGTAGATGCTGCCCTTCTGGAACACGATGAGCTCGGGGTTCCACAGGGCGATCTGCTCGAGGCTGACCTCCTGGCCCGCGCCGCTGCCCGTGGCCTTCTCGGGCTTGAACAGGTTGTTGGCGCACAGGTCGATGACGCCGCCCTGGTAAGAGTTCGCGGCGATGGCGTTCAGGCCCGCGTCGCCGAGCAGGTAGGCGATGTTGGCGCGCTCGGACTCGGGGATGGTGGCCATGACGGAGGTCGTCTCGTCATAGGCGGCCTTGCAGTAGTCGGACAGCTCGCGCCCGCGCTCCTCCATGCCGAGCAGCTCGCCGAGGTCCTCGTAGGCGGCGCCGTAGTCCTCGAGCTTGGTCTCGATGAACACGCAGGGGATGCCGAGCTGCTCCTGCAGGGTGTCGAGGTCCTCCTTCAGGCCGTCCTTGTACTCGCCGGTGTCGATGATGACCTGCGGGTCGGCAGCGGCCACGGCCTCCTTGTTGATGTCGCCCTTCGCGCCGAACGCCGCGCCGAACACGGGCAGGTTGGCCGCGTCGATGTCGAAGTACTTCGCCTGGTCCTCGGTGAGGTCCTGGGAGAGGCCCACCATCTTCTCAGGCGCCATGGTGAGCAGCACCTGGTTGGCGGTGTGGCCCGAGGGCGCGATGCGCTCGATGGTGGCCGGCAGCTCGACGGTGCGGCCCGCCGAGTCGGTGAACGTGCGGGTCTGCGCCTCGGCGGCAGCCGAGCTGGCCGAGGAGCTGGCAGACGACGCGGGCGCGGCGTTCGACGCGCACCCGGCGAGGACGAGCGCCAGGCTCGCCGCGAGCGCTGCGGCGGCGAAGGCCGCTATGAGCCTCGTCCTCTTCTTGGTTGTGGTGGTCACGGTTCTTCCTTCCTTTCGTCGGATTGACGACGGGGGACTTGCGCCTCGCCTTCAGGCGGGGCTGCCCTCACCGCGCGATCTCCTTCACAGGCACGCAGACGCGCACCTTATCGCCGTAGAGTGAGTTGACTTCGACGTCGACGCCGTACAGCGCGCTCACCAGCTCGCGCGTGATGACGTCACGCGGGTCGCCGTAGGCGCGCACGGTGCCGGCGTCGATGACGAGCGTCTTGTCTGAGTAGAGGAATGCCTGGTCAGGCTGATGTGTTGACTGCACGATGGAGAGCCCCTCGCGCGCGAGCTGGCGCACGCACGAGAGCACGCGCACGGTGTTGCCGTAGTCGAGCGCGCTCGTGGGCTCGTCCATGATGATGGTGCGGGCCTCCTGCGCGATGGCGCGCGCGATGAGCACGAGCTGCTGCTCGCCGCCGGAGATCTGCGTGTAGGTGCGGTGCGCCAGGTGCGCGATCCCGACGCGCTCGAGCGCCGCGCAGGCGCGCTCCACGTGGCGCGGGCCGGGGGAGCGCATCATGCCCAGGTCGGCGCCGGTGCTCATGAGCACCACGTCGAGCACCTCGTAGTCGTACACCGGCGCGTGGCTCTGGGGGATGTAGGAGATCTCGCGGGCGCGCTGCTTCACGGACAGCGCGCGCATGTCCTTCCCGTTGACGCGCACGACGCCCTCGTAGCGCGCGTTCAGCCCCAGGATGCAGCGGAACAGCGTCGACTTGCCCACGCCGTTGGGCCCGAGCACGTTCACGAGCGTGCCGTCGGGGATGCTGACGTTCACGTCGTGCAGCACCTCGCGCCGCCCGTAGCTAAACGACAGGTTGGTGATCTCGATGCTCATGCGCTACACCTTCTTCTTGCGCGTGATCAGGTACAGGAAGAAAGGCGCTCCCACGAACGCCGTGAGGATGCCGATGGGGATCTCGGAGGTGGCCGTGAGGCGCGCGATGTTGTCCACCACGAGCAGGAAGCTCGCGCCGAACAGCATGCTCGCGGGGATGAGGCGGCGGTAGTCGCTGCCCACCATCATGCGGCACAGATGCGGCACCACGAGCCCCACCCAGCCGATCATGCCCGAGATGGCCACGCTCGAGGCGGTGGCCATGGTGGCGGCCAGGATGATGAGGAGGCGCAGCCGGCGGGCGTCGATGCCCATGGTGGACGCCTCGTCATCGCCCATGGTGAGGATGTTGATGCGCCAGCGCAGGGCGAACAGCACCGCCATGCCGACCGCCATGGGGATGGCGGCGATGGCGATGTCGGACATCTTCGCGCCGGTGAGGCTTCCCATGAGCCAGTAGGTGATGGCGGGCAGGTCGTCGGTGGGGTCGGCCACGAGCTTGGTGAACGACACGCCCGCCGAGAACAGCGAGCTGATCATGGTGCCGGCGAGCACGGTGACGAGGATGCGGTTGCCCTTCGCGCGGCTCGACACGAGGAGGACGAGCATCACGGTGAGGATGGAGAAGCCGAAGGCCGAGACCGACACGCCGAAGGCCGCCTGGCCGGCGAGGATGGCGATGGCGGCGCCGAAGGCGGCTCCCTGGGAGGCGCCGAGGATGTCGGGCGAGACGAGCGGGTTCTGGAAGGTGCCCTGGAAGGCCGCGCCCGCGGTGGCCAGGCAGCAGCCCACCATGAGCGCGAGCATGATGCGCGGCAGGCGCACGTTGAAGAACAGCGTCGCCTGCTGCGAGGTCCAGGTGGGCTCGAGCGTGACGCCGGGGATCTGGCTCGCGAGCATGGCGAGAGCCTGGGCGGGCTCGATGGGGTAGCGTCCGAGCATGAGCGACACGCCCGCGGCGAGCACCATGAACACGGCGAGCCCCGCGATGATGAGGTTGGCGCGCCGCGCCGAGACGCTGGGCGCCAAGCGCGCGGCGCCGCTTGAGGGGCGTGCGGCGCTGCTCGGCGACGGCGTGGCGTCGCTTGACGGGGGCGGCGGGGGCGGGGTGCTCGCTTCGGGCGAGGTGATCGTGCTGGGTTCGCCGGGGCGGCTCATATAGTCTCTCCCAAGTATATTTCCACAGAAGGCTAATATGCTAAGCGAGATTATATTCCTATACGAGGATAAAATAAAGCACGAAAAAGGGGAGGCGCCCCGCCGGGCGGGCGCCTCCCCCTGCTTGCGTCGCGGCTCGCGGGCCTTGGCGCGGCTTGCTTGCGGGGCTGGTTCGCGCGTTTTGGCGCGGCTTGCTTGCGGGGCTGGTTCGCGGGGCCGGCTTACGGGTCGGGCGGCCTGCGACGGCCCCGCTCCGCCGGGCCGCCTACAGCTTGGCGAGCAGGCCCCTCAGGTTGGCGCTGGCCTTCGCCATCTCCGCCCAGTCGTCGTCCTTCATCTTCTCGGGCTTCTTCAGGAGAAGGCGCCCGAGGGCGGCGTGGGCCGACTTGAGCTCCTTCTTCTCCTCCTTGCCCAGCTCGCGGCCGCGGTCCTTGAGCACCTGCTCCGCCTGGCCGTAGAGCTGCTGGGCCTCCTCGCGCCGCGCGAAGGAGTCGCGGCGGGCCTGGTCCTCGGCGGCGTAGAGCTCGGCGTCGCGGATGGCGGCCTGGATCTCCTCGTCGGACATGCGCTCGGAGTCGGTGATGGTGATCGACTGCTCGTTGCCGGTGCCGAGGTCGCGGGCCGACACGGTGAGGATGCCGTTGGCGTCGATGTCGAAGCACACGTTGATCTGCGGCACGCCCGCCGGCGCGCGCTTGATGCCCTTGAGCTGGAACTTCCCGATGGTCTTGTTGTCGCGCGCCATGGGGCGCTCGCCCTGCAGCACGTGCACCTCCACCTTCGTCTGGAAGGGCGCGGCGGTGGTGAACACCTGCTCGTAGTGGATGGGCAGGGTGGTGTTGCGGTCGATGACGCGCGTGGCCACGCCGCCGACCGTCTCGATGGCGAACGACATGGGCACCACGTCGAGCAGCAGCAGCTCGCCGCCGCGGGGCACCAGGCCGCCCTGCGCGTTCGCGAGCGTGGCGCCTTGGACGGCGGCGCCCTGCGCCACGCACTCGTCGGGGTTCACGCTGCTCGACGGGCGCTTGCCGGTGAGGCGCTGCACGTGCTCCTGCACGGCGGGGATGCGCGTGGAGCCGCCTACCAGGAGCACGCTGCCCAGCTCGCTCGCGGCGATGCCCGCGTCGGCGAGCGCCTGGGTCACGGGCCCTGCGGTGGCCTCCACCAGGTCGCGCGTGAGCTGGTCGAACGTGGCGCGCGTGATAGTCTGCTCCAGGTGCAGCGGGCCTGAGGGCCCCTGGGCGAGGAAAGGCAGGTTCACCGTGGCGGACTCCAGGGACGACAGCTCGCGCTTGGCGCTCTGCGCGGCCTCGCGCACGCGCTGGGCGGCCATCGGGTCGCGGCGCACGTCGAAGCCGGTCTGGCGCTGGAAGGCGTCCATCAGGTGCTCGGCGAGGCGCGCGTCGAAGTCGTCGCCGCCGAGGTGGTTGTTGCCGGCGGTGGCCAGCACCTCGATCACGTTGTCGCCGATCTCGATGACGGACACGTCGAACGTGCCGCCGCCGAGGTCGTACACCATGACCATCTGCGGGTCGCCGTGGTCGAGCCCGTAGGCGAGCGCGGCGGCCGTGGGCTCGTTGATGATGCGCAGCACGTTGAGGCCCGCGATGGTGCCGGCGTCTTTCGTGGCCTGGCGCTGCATGTCGTTGAAGTAGGCGGGCACGGTGATCACGGCGTCGGTGACGGGCTGCCCCAGGTAGCTCTCGGCGTCCTTGCGCAGCTTGCGCAGGATCATGGCGGAGAGCTCCTGCGGGGAGAACGCCCTGCCGTCGACGTCCGCGCGCCAGTCGGTGCCCATGCGGCGCTTGACCGAGGTGATGGTGCGGTGGGGGTTCATAGCCGCCTGGCGCTGCGCGACCGTGCCCACGAGGCGCTCGCCGTCCTTGGAGAAGGCGATGACGGAGGGCGTGGTGCGCTCGCCTTCGGCGTTCGCGATGACCTCGGGCTGGCCGCCCTGCACCGCCGCGACGCAGCTGTTGGTGGTTCCAAGATCGATTCCGATGACGGCCATGGATATGCTCGCTTTCTCGAGGGTTCGGGTCAGGGCCTCAGGGGCAGGCTCAGAGGCAGAACAGGAAGGGCTGGCAGAGGGTGGGGCCGAAGCAGAGGCAGCAGCACAGCATGCTGGGGTCGATGAAGTCCGTGGAGAAGCCGCGCGTGGTGCTCTCCTGCTCGTAGGTCTGGGCGCGGCGCGTGAACGACTGCTCGGCGCGCGCGTAGTCGGCGTTGCCCGGGTCCAGGTTGCGCGCGCGGCGGATGTTCTCGAGCGCGGCCACGGTGTTGCCCGCGCCGTTGTTCGCGAGCGCGCTCAGGTAGTGCCAGCGCGCGTTGCGGTTCGCCGAGGTGATGTTGTTGAGGATGCCGAGGGCTGCGGCGAAGTTGCTCGCGTTGATGTAGCTGACGGCCTGGCGCACCTCGGCGGTGTCGGCGGCGGATGCCTCGGGGTGGATGGTGGCGCCCGCGCCCGGCTGCGCCCAAGGGCTCGCGCCGCCGAAGAGGTCCTCCCAGTTGATCTCCACCCAGTCGTAGCCGCCGGCGCCCGCGCCCGGGCCCGTGCCGTAGGGGCTGCCGGCGCCGCCCGCGCTCGCGCTGCCGCCCGCGCCCGTGCT
>NZ_JAAVTO010000065.1 GCF_013185065.1 Adlercreutzia sp. ZJ473
GGCTGCGCGCGACGCGGGGCCCTCGCGGCGGGGCGAGGGGCGGCCCGCCTACGCGCGGCGGCCGCGGCCCTTCGCGAGCGCGAGGTCGAGCTTGCCGGTGAGCGGCTCGGCGGCCTTGAGCACCACCGCCACGCGCTGCCCCAGCCGAAAGACGGCGCCAGTGTCGGAGCCCGTGAGCGTGTAGCGCACCGGGTCGAACGCGAAGTACTCCTCCCCGAGCGCGCGCACGGGCAGCAGCCCCTCGGCCGTGCACTCGAGGCGCACGTAGAGCCCGTAGCTCGCCACGCCCGACACCACGCCCGGAAACGCCGTGCCCACGAACTGCTGGAGGTACTCCACCATCTTGAGCTCCTGCGACTCGCGCGCGGCGGCGTCGGCGATGCGCTCCATGTCGGAGGCGTGCTCGCATATCCACGGCAGGGCGCTCACCTCCTGGTCGAACTTCTCGGGGCGGCGCGTGAGGCTCGCGCGCAGCATGCGGTGCGCCACGAGGTCGGGGTAGCGGCGGATGGGGCTCGTGAAGTGGCAGTACGCCGCGCTCGCCAGGCCGTAGTGGCCGGCGTTCTCGGGCCGGTAGAGCGCGCGCTTCATCGAGCGCAGCAGAAGCGACGAGACGAGCTCGCCCTCGGCGCGCCCCGAGGCGGCGGCGAGGATCGCCTGGATCGCATGCGGGTCGCCGGTGACCAGGCGCGCCGCCAGGCCCTCGTCGAACCAGGGGAACTCCTGGAACACCGGGACCAGGCCGCCGAGCGCGTCGGGCGCGGGCTGCTCGTGCACGCGGAAGGCGCACGGCCACCGACGATGCGCCAGGTGCGCCGCCACCGTCTCGTTGGCCAGGATCATGGCCTCCTCGACCAGCATCGTCGCGGCGTTCTTCACGCGCAGCTCCACCGCGAGCGGCGCGCCGTCCTCGTCGAGGCGCACCTTGGCCTCGGTGGTCGCGAAGTCGATGCCGCCGGCCCGCTCGCGCGCGCTCGCGCGCATCTGCGCGATGCGCGCGCAGGCGCGCAGGCGCCGCACCAGGTCAGGAGATGCGGGGGACGTGGCGCTCCCAACGCCTTCCGCGTTCGCCGCGCTCCCGGAGCCTTCCGCATCCGCAGGCGCGGCGAGCGGCGTGTTCGCCGCGTCGCGCTCCAGCAGCGCGAGAGCCTCGTCGTAGGACAGGCGCACGTTCGAGCGGATGAGCGACGGGTAGGCGTCGTAGCTCACGAGCCGGGCCTCATCGTCCAGGTAGAGGTCGACCGTCATCGCGCGGCGGTCCTCGCCGGGACGCAGCGAGCACAGGTCGTCCGAGAGCTCGGGCGGGAGCATGGGGATCACGCGGTCGACCAGGTACACGCTCGTGGCGCGCCGCCGCGCGTCGAGGTCGATGCTCGAGTTCCACGGCACGTAGTGCGACACGTCCGCGATGTGCACGCCCAGGCGCCAGCGCGCCGCGCCCGCGCGGGAGCCGGCGCCGGCCGCCTCCCCCGCCGCGAGCGCCTCCATCCCCGCGTCCGCTTCCCCGCCCGCACGCGCTTCCCCGCCTGCGTCCGCTTCCCCGTCCGCGCCCACCGGCTCGAGCGACAGCGCGTCGTCGAAGTCGCGCGCGTCGGCGGGGTCGATGGTGAACACGAAGCGCTCGCGCAGGTCACGGTAGCCCGCCGCGAGCGCGCCCGCCGCGTCCACCTGCGCGTCGCGCGCCTCCTCGAGCGCGCCGGGGCTGAACGTCGTCTCCAGCTTGTGGCGCGCCACGATGACGTCGACGCCCATGCTCGGCGCGTCGGCGCGCCCGAGCACCTCCTCCACCACGCCCGTGGCAGAGGTGCGGCGCGTGGGGAACTGCGTGATGCGCACGCGCACGAGGGAGCCGTCCTCGATGCCGGGGTAGTCGGAGCGCATGGTGAAGATGTCGTAGGGGATGCGCACGTCGACGGGCACCACCACGCCGAAGGGCTCGGCCACCTCGTAGCGGCCCACCACCGTGTCGTGCGCGCGGTCGACCACGCGCAGCACGCGCGCCGCCGGCTTGCCGCCCTCGCGCGCCGCACCGCCGCCGAAGCCGCCCGCGCCATGCCCGCCGCGCTTCGAGGCGCCCTTGCGCTCGATCGGCGCCACCTCCACCAGGTCGCCGTCGAACGCGCCGTTCATGCACGCGGCCGGGACGAAGTACTCCCCCTCCGCCGTCTGCACGAAGCCGAAGCCCCCGGCGCGCGCCACGAGCACGCCGCGGGGGTGGGAGCGCGGCGTGCGCCGCGTATGCGAGCGGGTGCGACCCATGAAGGCGCCTTCTGCTAGGTCAGCGGGACCAGCGCGTCTTGCGCGTCGGCGGCGGAGCTCGCCACGTCGATGGCGACCAGGCGCTGCGTGTCGGAGTCGGGGTCGGAGCTCGGTCCCACCACCGTGCTCGGCACCACGCCGATGCCGTCGATGTCGTGCCCGAGCGGGGTGCGGTAGTAGGCCGCGGTGTAGCGCACGGCGCCGCCGAAGCTCAGCTCGCGCACCACCTGCACCGAGCCCTTGCCCAGGGTGGTCTCGCCCACCACGGTCGCGCGCTGGTTGTCCTGCAGGGCCGCCGCGAGGACCTCGGCCGCGGCCGAGGTGTAGCCGTTCACGAGCACGACCAGGGGCGCCTGGGTCACGGTCACGCCCGAGGCGGTCTTGGTGGTGGTCCCCTCCACCGTCTCGATCTGCACGAGCACGCCGCTCTGCACGAACAGGCTGGCCACGTCGACCGCCTGCGTGAGGTAGCCGCCGGGGTTGTCGCGCAGGTCGAGCACGAAGGAGGTGGCTCCCTGTGACGTGAGGCTGCTCACCGCGCTCCTCACCAGGTCGGACGAGTTCTGCGTGAGCTGGCGCAGGCGGACGTAGCCCACGTCGCCCACGACGCTCGTCGACAGGTTCGCCTCCTCGAAGCGGCGGCACGTGAGCGTGGTGGTGAACTCGGAGCCCGTCTCGGCGTCGAGGCTGACGGGGTGCATCCAGGTGATGGTGACGCTTTCGCCGTCATCGCGGGCCAGGGCGTTGACCACCTCGGTCATCGTCCACTCGTGGCTGCTGTCGCCGTCGATGGCCTCCACGAAGTCACCCTGCACCACGCCCTTGGCCTCGGCCTCCGAGCCCTCGAACACGTCGACCACGTAGGCGCGCCCGTTGTAGTCGGAGAAGAGGACGCCGATGCCCGCGTACGAGCGGTCAGCCGTCTCCTTGATGTACTTGGCGTAGCGGTCGGGGTCGAAGTAGGTGGCGTACGGGTCGTTCGTGGCCTTCATCAGGGCCGAGAGCATGCCGTTGGCGGCCGTCGACACGTCGTAGGCATCCAGGCTGCTCGTGTTGAGCAGGTCCTCCACCTCGGACACGCGCATCGCGGCCGAGTCGTAGGTCGTCTTCTTCGCCGTGCCGCCCGAGCCCGCGGCGTCCTCGTCCGCCGAGAGCGGGAAGCCGAGCGAGGCCACGAACTCCGTCTGGCTGCGCACGAGGAAGCCCGCCGCGAAGGCGACCACCACCGCGATGAACACGCAGAGCGCGCGAGCGGCGCGCTTGCCGCGCATCCGCTCGCGAGAGGTGACCGACGCCTGCTTCTTGCGCCGCGCGATATGTCGAGGCGACTCCGCCATGCCTTCCGCCCGGAGAGCCCGCTAGACCTTAAGGTAGCGGCGCATGGCGAGCGCCGAGCCGAACAAGCCGATGACCAGGCCCGCCACCACCAGGGCGACGTAGATGAACAGGTACATGGTGCCCTCGATGTTGAAGTTGAGGAACATGAGCGCGCTCTGCAGCTGCGGGATGGCGAACATGCGCAAAAGCTGGAGGGCGCCCACCGCGAGCAGCGAGCCGAT
Source organism: Adlercreutzia sp. ZJ473 (assembly GCF_013185065.1). Taxonomy (GTDB): domain Bacteria; phylum Actinomycetota; class Coriobacteriia; order Coriobacteriales; family Eggerthellaceae; genus CAAEEV01. The sequence continues at coordinate 3,819 of NZ_JAAVTO010000065.1, forward strand.
GATGGCGTGCAGCGCGCCCTCCATGAGGAAGGGCCCGCGGATGAAGCCGTTCGACGCGCCCACGAGGCGCATGATGGCGATCTCCTTGCGGCGCGCCAGGATGGCCAGGCGGATCGTGTTGTTGATGAACACGAGCGCGATGAAGATCAGGAGCACGATGAGCGCGGCGCCCACGTAGCGCACGTAGTTCGTCAGCGTGAGCAGGCGCTTGGTGGTGGTCGACCCGTACTTGACGGAGTCGGCCACGTCAGCGGGGTCCTCGCAGATGCTAACGTACGTCTCGTCCGCCATGATCTGGTTGGCCACGCCCTCGACCAGCTGCGCCTCGGCCAGCTCCACGTCGATGGAGGCCGGCAGCGGGTTCACGCCGTCGAGCTGGTCGATGATCTCGGGGTTCGAGGTCATCGAGTTGCGGAAGTTCTCGAGCGCCTGGTCCTTCGTGGTGAACGACACGCTCGCCACGCCCTCCATGTTGCGGATGTCGCCCATGACCTTGTCGATGTCGGCCTGGCTGGCGTCGTCGGCCACGTAGGCCGTGATGGACACCTCGTCCTCAACCGAGGACAGCAGGCGGTCGATCATGACGCCGCCCACCAGGAACACGCCGATGATGAGCAGCGAGAGGAAGATCGTGACGATGGAGCCCAAAGCGGTGGAGAGGTTGCGGGTGAAGCCCTGCAGCGACTCCTTGAAGAAATAACCGATGCTAGACATCGAAGCCGTACACCCCCCTGTCCTGGTCGCGCGTGAGGTGCCCGCGGTCGAGCGCGATGACGCGGCGACGCATGTTGTCGACCATCTCGCGGTCGTGCGTGGCGACCAGCACCGTGGTGCCCGTGCGGTTGATGCGCTCGAGCAGGTCCATGATGCCGCGCGAGGTCTGCGGGTCGAGGTTTCCCGTGGGCTCGTCGCAGATCAGAAGCGGCGGGCGGTTCACGATGGCGCGCGCGATGGACACGCGCTGCTGCTCGCCGCCGGAGAGCTGGTCAGGCTTCTTGTTGAGCTTCTCCTGCAGGCCCACCAGGCGCAGGACCTCGGGGACCTGCGTCTTGATGACGTGGCGGCTCTTGCCGATGACCTCGAGCGCGAAGGCCACGTTCTCGAACACCGTCTTGTTCGGCAGGAGCTTGAAGTCCTGGAACACGCAGCCGATGTTGCGGCGCAGGTACGGCACGCGCCAGTTGCGCATGGTGGAGAGGTCCTCGTCAGCGACGAAGATGCGTCCCTCCGAGGGCTTGATCTCGCGCGTGAGCAGCTTGATGAAGGTCGACTTGCCCGAACCCGAGTGCCCCACGAGGAACAGGAACTCGCCCGCGAAGATCTGCAGGGAGATGTCCGAGAGCGCGGGCTTGTTCGGCTGGGCGGGATATATCTTGGTCACGTGGTCGAAGGTGATGACGGGCGTGCCCATCTGGCCGGGCGTGTCATCAACCTCGAGCACGGGCAGTGCCTGCGATAACTGGGAGGTTATCTGAGCACGGCTTTGGGGTTGAGCTTGGCGCGCGTGGCCCGCATGGCGGCCGCGACGCGGCGTGAGCTCCCCCTGGCTCGTTTCATTCGTCACAGTTTGCTCCGTTCAAGTAGTCGTTATGCACTGAGACGTACAGATTCTAGCAGACGCCCTATCGGGCCCTGACCGTCTTCACAGCTTCAACAATGGCAGCGGCGTCAAGCTCGAAGTAGGCGAGCAGCTCCTCGAACTCGCCCGACTTGCCGAAGCGGTCGCGCACGCCCACGAACTCGCAGGGCGCGGGGTGCTTGCGCGCCAGCAGCTCGGCCACGGCCGACCCGAGGCCGCCGATGACGGAGTGCTCCTCGGCGACCACGACGCACCCGGTCTTGGCCACGGAGGCCAGAACGGTGCCCTCGTCGAGCGGCTTGACCGAGAACGCGTCGATGACCTCGGCCGACACGCCTTCCGCGACGAGGGCCTCAGCGGCGGCGAGCGCCTCGCGGATCTCCACGCCGCACGCCACGATGGTGACGTCGCTCCCCTCGCGCAGCACGTAGGCGCGGCCGAGCTCGAGCTCCACGTCGTCGTCGTACACGCACGGCACGCTCGCGCGGCCCATGCGCACGTACACCGGGCCCGGCGTGGCGGCGGCGAGCTTGAGCGCCGCGCGCGCCGCGGCGTAGTCGGCGGGCACGAGCACGCGCATGCCGGGCAGCCCGCGCATGAGCGAGACGTCCTCGAGCATCTGGTGGCTGCCGCCGTCGGGCCCCACCGAGATGCCCGCGTGCGTGGGGGCGATCTTCACGTTGAGGTGGGAGTAGCACACGGTGTTGCGGATCTGGTCGTAGGCGCGGCCCGTGCCGAACACGGCGAACGAGCCCGTGAAGGCGACGTTCCCCGTGAGGGACAGGCCCGCGGCCACGTCGATCATGTTCTGCTCGGCGATGCCGCAGTTGAACAGGCGGTCGGCGTAGCCCGCGTCGGCGAGCTTCTTAGTGGTGGTCGACCCGGTGAGGTCGGCGTCGACGGCGACGACGGGCACGCCCGCGTCGGCGAGCTCGGCGAGCGTCACGCCGAACGCCGCACGCGTCGCCTTCTTCGTCTGGGCCTGTTCGGGGGTTGCAAGCTTAACCACGATCGTCCTCCTCTATGCGCGCGCGGCTTGCAGGTCGGCAAGCGCGGTCTGAAGTTGCTCTGCGTTGGGGGCCTTGCCGTGCCAGCCGGCCTGATTCTCCATGAACGACACGCCCTTGCCCTTGACGGTGCGCGCGATCACGGCGTGCGGGACGTCCCCGCCGGCGGCCTTGGCGGCGCCGAGCACCTCCACGAGCGCCCCGAGGTCGTGCCCGTCGACGTGGGTGACCTCCCACCCGAAGGCGGCGAACTTGGCGCCGAGGTCCTCGGGGCTGCACACGTCGGTGATCTTGCCGTCGATCTGCAGGCCGTTGTTGTCGACGATGGCCACGAGGTTGCCGAGCTTGCGGTGCGCGGCGAACATGGCCGCCTCCCAGACCTGGCCCTCCTCGCACTCGCCGTCGCCCAGGAGCGCGAACACGCAGCCGGCCTCCCCGTCGAGCGCCAGGCCCGCCGCCGTGCCCGCCGCGATGGACAGGCCCTGGCCGAGCGACCCGGTGGACACCTCGACGCCGGGGACCATGCTCGAGTCGGGATGCCCCTGCAGGCGCGTGCCGAGCTTGCGCAGCGTGGCGAGCTCGTCAGTCGGGAAGTAGCCCGCGTGCGCGAGCGTGGCGTAGAGCGCGGGCGCGGCGTGCCCCTTGGCGAGGAAGAACCAGTCGCGGCCGGCCATCTGGGGGTCGGCGGGGTCATGCTTCATGACGCCGCCGAAGTACAGCGCCGTCAGGATGTCGGCGCACGAGAGCGATCCCCCGGGGTGCCCGCTTCCCGCCTCGGCGATCATCGACACGATGTCGATGCGAATGTCCCGCGCCCGAGATTCCAGTGAACGAGAGTCCATGCTGTTCCTTCCCCTCATAAGAATGTCGCGCTTATATTATCATTACTATCCTGCTATCACAGGTCGTTCGCAACGTCGGCGAGAACTTGCGCCTGCCTACTGCGAGACGCGCCACTTGTGGTAGCCGATGACGAACTCTTCCAGGTCGCCGCCGAGCACCGCGTCCACGTTGCCCGTCTCCACGCCGCTGCGCAGGTCCTTCACCATCTGGTAGGGGTAGAGCACGTAGTTGCGGATCTGGCTGCCGAACGAGTTGTCCATGCGCTCGCCGCGCAGCGCGTCGATCTCCTCCTGGCGCTTGCGCTCCTCGAGCTCGTAGAGCTTGGCGCGCAGCACGCGGAAGGCGGCCTCCTTGTTCTGCAGCTGGCTCTTCTCGTTCTGGCAGGTGACCACGATGCCCGTGGGCTCGTGCGTCAGGCGCACGGCCGAGTCGGTGGTGTTCACGCACTGCCCGCCCGGGCCGCTCGAGCGGTACACGTCGACGCGCACGTCGGCCGGGTTGAGGTCGACCTCGATGTCGTCGGCGAGCACGGGCAGCACCTCGACGCCCGCGAAGGTGGTCTGGCGGCGCGCCTTCACGTCGGTCGGCGAGATGCGCACGAGGCGGTGCACGCCGATCTCGCTGCGCAGCATGCCGTAGGCGTAGCGCCCCTCGATCTGGATGGTGGCCTTGTCGAGCCCGATGCCCTCGCCGGGCACCACGTCGAGCGCGGTGACCTTCCAGCCCTTCGCGTCGGCGTAGCGCGTGTACATGCGCCAGAGCATCTCGGTCCAGTCCTGGGCCTCGAGGCCGCCCTGCCCGGGGTTCACCGTGAGGATGGCGTCGCCCTCGTCGAACTCGCCCGAGAACCACGAGGTGATCTCGAGCGCGTCGAGCTGCGCGGCGAGCGCGGCGGCCGTCTCGGCGTACTCGTCGGCGAACGCCTCGTCCTCGCCCGCCAGCTCGAGCGCCGCGCGGGCGTCCTCGAGGGTCGAGACGGCCTCGTCGTAGTCGTCGATGGTGGCGCGCAGGTTCGACGCGCGCTTCGACACCGCGCTCGCGCGGGCCGCGTCGTTCCAGAACGCCGGGTCGGACGCCTGCTCGTCGAGCTTTCTCAGCTCGGCCGTCTTGTCGTCGATGTGGAGGAAGGCGCGCGCGTCAGCCACGCGCGCCGAGAGCTCCTCGAGCTCTCTGTTCTCTTTCTCAGCCATGTTCTCTTTCTCGTCCTGCCAGGCTCGCGAACCGAAGCCGACGGCAGGCCGCCCGCGACGTCGGGGCGACGTCAGGGCGGGCGGCCTGCCAGGCGGGGCCTACTGGTTCATGCCGTGGCACTTCTTGAACTTCTTGCCCGAGCCGCAGGGGCAGGGGTCGTTGCGGCCCACGTTGGCGAAGGGGTCGTCCTTGTCCTTCACGTAGGTCTGCGGCTTGGCCGGGGCGGGCTTGGGCACCGTGCTCGCCGCGGCGGCCGCGGGCGCGGCGCCGGCGCGCGCCGCGCGCATGCCCGAGGACTGGAGCGCCGCCTCGGGCGAGGAGTAGCTCATCTTGCGCTCGAGCGGGTTCTCGGCGTTGATGGACTCCGGCGCCGGCGCGGCGGTCGCGATCTCGAGGCGCAGGAGCGTGCGCAGGTAGTCGTCGTACATCGAGCCGGTGAGCTTCTCGAAGGCGTTGTACGCCTCGTTCTTGTACTCCACGAGCGGGTCGCGCTGGCCGAAGGCGCGCAGGCCGATGCCCGTCTTGAGGTAGTCCATCTCGGAGAGGTGGGCCATCCAGCGCGTGTCGATGATGCGCAGCATCACCTGGGCCGCGAGGTTCTTCATGAGGTCGTGCCCCAGGGCGTCGGCCTTCTCCGCGTACACCGCGCCGAGGTACTCCTCGATGGCCTCCGCCACCGCCGCGGGGTCGTCGTCGTGGTCGAGCGCCGCCACGCTGAAGCCGGTGCGGCCCGTCATGTTCGCCACCCAGAGGTCGACCGCCTTCACGTCCCAGTCGTCGCTCGCGACGCGGTCGGGGCAATTCTCCCCCACCACGGCCGCCGCGGCGTCGGCGATGATCTCGGGGATGCGCTCGGACATGTCCTTGCCGTCGAGGATGGCGTTGCGCTCCTCGTAGATGGCCTTGCGCTGCAGGTTCATCACGTCGTCGTACTCGAGCACGTTCTTACGCGCTGAGAAGTGCATCGACTCCACCTGGCGCTGCGCGCTCTCGATGGACTTCGACACCATGGAGGCCTGGATCGGCATGTCGTCGGTCATGTCGGCCTTCTGCATCATGTTGGAGATGGAGTCCATCTTCGAGCCGCCGAACAGGCGCATGAGGTCGTCCTCGAGCGAGAGGTAGAACTGCGTGGTGCCCGGGTCGCCCTGGCGGCCGGAGCGGCCGCGCAGCTGGTTGTCGATGCGGCGGCTCTCGTGGCGCTCGGTGCCGATGACGCACAGGCCGCCCGCCGCGCGCACCTGCTCCTGCTCCGCGGAGCACACCTTCTTCGCGTCGGCGAGGGCGCCTGCGCGCTGCTCGGGCGTGGGGCAGGCCGGGTTCGGCGCGCCCTCCTCGGTGAGCTCGGGGGCCTCCGGGTCGAGCCCGCGGGCGCGCAGCAGGTCGTCGGCGAGCACGTCCGGGTTGCCGCCGAGCAGGATGTCGGTGCCGCGGCCGGCCATGTTGGTGGCGATGGTGACCGCGCCGGTGCGGCCGGCCTGCGCCACGATGTGCGCCTCGCGCTCGTGGTGCTTGGCGTTCAGGGTCTCGTGCTTGATGCCGCGCTTGTCGAGCAGGCGGCTCAACCGCTCGGAGTTCTCGATGGACACCGTGCCGATCAGGCAGGGCTGCCCCGCCGCGTGGCGCGCGGCGATGTCGTCGGCCACGGCGTTGAACTTCGCCTCGACCGTGCGGTAGACCAGGTCGTTCTCGTCGACGCGCACCACCGGCCGGTTCGACGGGATGGCGACCACGCCCAAGTTGTAGATCTGGCGGAACTCCGACTCCTCGGTCATGGCGGTGCCCGTCATGCCGGAGAGCTTCTCGTAGAGGCGGAAGTAGTTCTGCAGCGTGATGGTGGCCAGCGTCTGGTTCTCCTCGCGCACGCGCACGTGCTCCTTCGCCTCGAGCGCCTGGTGCAGGCCCTCGGAGTAGCGGCGGCCCTCCATGATGCGGCCCGTGAACTCGTCGACGATCTTGACCTCGCCGTCGATCACCACGTAGTCCACGTCGCGGTGGAAGAGGAACTGGGCCTTCAGCGCCTGCTGCAGGTGGTTCGCCAGCTGGCCGGACGGGTCGGCGTAGATGTTCTCGATGCCGAGCATCAGCTCGATCTTCTCCAAGCCGCTCTCGGTGGCGTTGATGGTGCGCTTGGCCTCGTCCATGTCGAAGTCGACGCCCTCCTTGAGCCCGGGCATGACGCCGGCGAAGCGCTTGTAGGTGTCGGCCGCCTGCGTGCCCGCGCCGGAGATGATGAGCGGGGTGCGCGCCTCGTCGATGAGGATGGAGTCGACCTCGTCGACCACGGCGAAGTGGTGCCCGCGCTGCACGCGGTTGCTCCCGCGCGTGACCATGTTGTCGCGCAGGTAGTCGAAGCCGAACTCGGAGTTCGTGCCGTAGGTGACGTCGGCCTTGTACGCCGGGATCTTCGACGCGGGGCGCATGCCGTTCTGGATGAGGCCCACCTCCATGCCGAGGAATCGGTAGATCTGGCCCATCCACTCGGAGTCGCGCTTGGCGAGGTAGTCGTTCACGGTGACGATGTGCACGTTGTTCCCGGGGATGGCGTTGAGGTAGCCCGCCAGCGTGGAGACGAGCGTCTTGCCCTCGCCGGTCTTCATCTCGGCGATCTTGCCGTCGTTCAGAGCCATGCCGCCGATGAGCTGCACGTCGAAGTGGCGCAGCCCCGTGGTGCGCCGGGACGCCTCGCGCACGGCGGCGAACGCCTCGGGCAGAAGCGCGTCGAGCGGCTCGCCCGCTGCGTGGCGCTCGCGGAAGGCCGGGGTGAGGGCGCGCAGCTCCTCGTCGGAGCGCGCCTCCATCTCGGGCTCGAGCGCGTTGATCTGCTCTACGACCTTCTCGTAGCTCTTGAGCTGCTTGCCCTCGCCGAGGCTGAGCAGCTTGGAAAGAAATCCCATGTCGTGTTCCGTCCTTCTCCTGGAAGCGGTTTCGCCGCGCGGACCTCGCGCGACGCGCGGGCCTGCGGGAAAGTACAAGCCTCCTTATTCTAATGCACCCCTCGGCGGCGCGGCGGAATTACATATGACCGCCAAGGAGCGGAGGGGCGCGAGCGAGCGTAAGCAGCGGCGCGAGCGCGCCTACGCGAGCGGCTCCTCCGTCTCGATGATGGAGCGGTAGAGCTCGACGGTCTTCGCGGAGGGGTCGATCCCCAGCTCGTCGGAGAGGAAGCGGCGGCAGGCGAAGTACGTCTCGATCGCGGAGGCGCGCTGGTCGGCGGCCACCTGCGCCTCCATGAGCGCCAGGTAGGCGTCCTCCCGCGCGGCGTCGCGGCGCAGCGCCTCGCGCGCGAACCACACCGACCCGCGCGCCTCGCCGCGCTGCGCGAGCCTGATCGACGTCGCGATCAGCCCGTCGATGAGCTGCACGCGGTAGCGGTCGCGCATCGAGGCGATGATCTCGTTGTCCTCCTCCCCCGGCATGAGGTCGTCGGCGTACTCGTCGCACACCCGCGCGTAGAGCTCCTCCCACCCCTCGGACTCCGGCGCGCCGAACAGAAGCGTGCGCGAAAGCGCCTCGAAGGCGGCCACGTCGCTCGTCACGAGCCGCGGGTCGAGCCGGCACCCGTTCTGGCTGCGGATGAGGTACGGGCAGTGCGCCCCCACGCGCAGCGCGCGGTTGAGCTTCGACCAGATGCTGTAGAAGTTCTTGCGCGCCGACTCCGGCGTGGCAGCCGGCCACATCAGCGCCGCCAGGCGGTCGCGCGCGACCTCGCGGCCGCGGTTGAGCACGAGCATGGCGAGCAGCGTCTTGGTCTTGACGCGGCTGAAGGCGCGCGGGTCGACCGGCTCGTCGCCGATGCGCGCCTCGAAGCCGCCGAACAGGCGCACGAACAGGGTGGGCACGGCCGTGCGCGCCGTTATCGCGTAAGCGGCCGACGCGTCGTGCGGGCGGAACGGGTCGGGGTGCGCGAGCTGGAACTCCCGCCGCTCGCCGCGGCGCGCGTCCTGGGAGCGCCGGTAGCGCTCGCGCTGCGCGACGAGCTCCACCTCGGCGCGCCGCAGCGCCGCCTCCGCCGCAGGCGCGGGGGCGTACGCGGCGAGGCGGCC
>NZ_JAAVTO010000066.1 GCF_013185065.1 Adlercreutzia sp. ZJ473
CGGCTTGCGCGTCGCGCCCGCGCGCACCCGCCGCGCGACCTGCACCCGCGCCCACGCCCGCTCCGGCGCCCGTGCCCGTGCTCGCTCCGGCGCGCACCGCCTGCACGCGCTCGGCTTTCCCGAGCGGCTTCACGCCGAAGAACACGTGGTCGGCGGGAATGCCCACCTGGGCCGCCACGTCCTCGGCCGGGCCCTGGGCGTCGCCCGTGACCAGGTAGGCCGCGATGCCGTAGGTGCCCTGCAGCTCCGCGAGGGCCTGGGCCGCGTCGGGCTTGGGCTCGTCGCGGAACTCAAAGCCGCCCCGGTCGGCGCCGTCCACCACGACGCGCGATCCCACGAACACCTCGTGGCCCTCGACCACGCCGCGCACGCCCTCGCCGACCACGGCCTCGAACGCCTCCACCGCGGGAAGCTCGCCGGCCGCGTCGGCGCCCTCTCCCGCGCCGGCGCCGACAGCGCCGCTGGCCTGCGCGTGCTCGACCACCGCGCGCGCCAGCGGGTGCTCGCTGCGCGCCTCGAGCGCGGCGGCCAGCCGCAGCGCCTCGGGCGCCACGTCGCACGCGACCACCTGCGGGGCGCCCTGCGTGACGGTGCCCGTCTTGTCGAACACCGCCGCTTCGAGCTTGCACATGCGCTCGAGCACCTCACCGTCCTTGATGAGCACGCCGAGCTGCGCGCCCTTTCCCATGCCCACCATGAGCGCCGTGGGCGTGGCGAGCCCCAGCGCGCACGGGCACGCCACGCAGATGACGGCGATGGCGGGCAGGAGCGCCTGCTGGAGCAGCTCGTCCGGATTCTCCGGCGGCACGAGGAAGAACCACGCGCAGAACGTGAGCGCCGCGATGGCCAGGATCGCCGGCACGAACACCGCCGCGATCTTGTCGGCCATGCGCTGCACCGGTGCCTTCGAGCCCTGCGCGTCCTCCACCGCGCGCACGATGCGCGCGAGCGTGGAGTCGGCGCCCACGCGCAGCGCGCGCACCTCGAGCGCGCCCGTGGCGTTCGTCGTGCCGCCCGTCACGACGTCGCCCGTGCGCTTGACGACCGGCAGCGCCTCGCCGGTGAGCATCGACTCGTCAACCTCGGACGCGCCGCCGCGCACCACGCCGTCGACCGGCACCTTCTCGCCGGGGCGCACGAGCACGGTGTCGCCCGCCATCACCTGCGAGAGCGGCACCTCCACCTCCGCGCCGCCGCGCACCACGCGCGCCGCGGGCGGCGTGAGGCTCATGAGCGACTCGATGGCCTGGTTCGTGGCGCCCTTCGCGCGCGCCTCGAGGATCTTGCCCAGGAGCACGAACGTGATGAGCATGGCGCACGTCTCGAAGTACGGCATGCCGCCGTTGATGCGAAGGGCCTCGTGCCCCGTCCACTGGCCCGTGACCACCGGGAGGAACGTGATCCACAGCGAGAAGAGGAACGCGATCGACGTGCCGAGCGCCACGAGCACGTCCATGTTGGCGCTGCCCCCCTTGAGCGACCCCCACGCGCCCTTGTAGAAGCGCGCGCCGCAGCCGAACTGCACGGGGATGGTGAGCAGCATGAGCAAGACGTTCGCCGCGAACATGGACTGCACGTGCGTGGGCTCGGCGCCGCCCGCGAACAGCCCCGCGAGGGCCGCGCCCGTGGCCATGTGCGCGCCCGGCAGCATGCCGATGCACACGACGAGCACCGTGAGCGCGGCGCTTGCGCCGAACACGCGCAGGTCGTGCCTCGCGCGGGCGGCCTCCTTGGCGCGGCGCTTCTCGTCGACGAGCGGGGCGTCGTCGGGGATGATCTCGGCGGTGAACGCCAGGCTGTCGAACACGCGCAGCATGTCGTCGACGCTCGCCGCGCTCGGGTCGAACGTGACCTGCCCGGTGTTGTTCGCCAGGTTGACGGCGCACCTGATCACGCCCGGGGTCTTGCGGTAGTGGCTCTCGATCGACTGCGCGCAGTTCGCGCAGTGCATGCCCTCGATGGCGAGGCGGATGGTGGCCTCGGCGGGCGCGGCGGGGGCGTCGTCGAGGGGCGCGGCGGCGGGGGCGGGCTCAGCGTCCTCGCCGTCCGCGGGCATGCCGTCCGCGGGCATGCCGGCTGCGGCGTCCGCTCCTTCGCCGCCCGCAGGGGCCGCGCCCTCGGAAGCCGCCCCGGCCTCCTCGGCATCCTCGGCCAGGAAGGGGTTCTCTCCGTCCTCGGGCATCACGACCACCTCGAAGTTCGTGTCGTCGAGGGCGTGCAACAGCGCGTCGAGGCCGACCTGCGCGTCGTCGTAGCGCACGCTGCCCGCCTTCCCCTCCAGGTCGACGCTCACGTCGAGCACGCCCGGCAGCTCGCGGTAGTGGCGCTCCACGTTCGCCACGCACTTTCCGCAGTGCATGTTGTCGATGGCCAGCGCGATGGTTCTCTCCATGCCGGCCCCCTTAGGAGAAGCGCCGAATGAGGTCCATGACCTCTTCGACCACCTCGTCGTTGCCCGAGCGGATCTCCTCGACCACGCAGGTCTCCAGATGCTCGCGCAGCAGCATCTCGGACACGCGGCGGATCGCGCTCTCCGCCGCCGCGAGCTGCATGAGCACGTCGCCGCAGTAGCGGTTGTCGTCGATCATCGCCTTCACGCCGCCGAGCTGCCCGATCGCGCGGTTCAGCCGCTTCTGCACGTCGCGCTGCAGCTCCTCGCTGCGCGGCGTGTGCTTGTGCTTGCAGGCGCACGTGCGCGCGCCTGACGCCGCGTCAGCGAGCGGCTCGCACGCCTTGTCCTTCTGCTCGTGCATGCCGTTCTCCTTTCAGCATACCCCCAAGGGGTATCTTGTCGTTCAACGGCATTATATACCCCCGAGGGGTATAAGCAAGGGGGATCTTGGCAAGAGAGGATCTCGCAGAGGCGCAGGAGGATTCGCGCGAGGGAATCTCGGCTGGCAAGCGGGCACCGCCGGCAGGCGGGCGCCGCGCGAGGGCAGGGCGCCGGCAGACGGGCGCCGCACGCGACAGCAGGGCGAAGGCCGGCCCACGTCGCACGCGACAGCAGGACGCGGGCCGGCGGGCTCTCGCGCCCTGCCCCGCGCCGCTAGCCCTTCCGGCGCTCCACCACGACCTCGGCCACCCCGGGCTTCGCGCGGCGCGCGGCGTCGACCCTGTCGTAGAGCTCCTCGTCATCGAGGCTCGCCATGAGCTGCTCAGAGGCGCGCGCAGCCTCGACCCCGGCGGTCTGGCGGCACACGTCCTCGCTGCTCGTGGTGACGTAGGCCACGCCGCGGTGCTTGTCCGCCCGCGCCTGCATGAGCAGGAACATGAAGCCCGCCACGCCCGCCACCAGCGACGCCGCCAAGATGCCCAGCTTCGCGGCGGAGATGAGCGCCTCGTCGTCGTACGCCAGGTTCGCCACGAAGATCGCCATCGTGAAGCCCACGCCGCCCAAGATGGCCGCGCCGAGCATGTGCACCCAGTTCACGTTCTCGGGGAGGCTCGCCACCTTCAGCTTCACCGTGAGAAAGCTGAACAGCATGATGCCCACGGGCTTGCCCACCACCAGGCCGAAGAACACGCCGAGGAGCACCGGGCTCGAGGCCAGCGCGCCGAAGTCGGCGCCCGCCAGCGCCACGTCGGCGTTCGTGAGCGCGAACAGCGGCAGCACGCCGAAGTACACCCACGAGTACAGCTTGTGCTCGAGGCGCGTGGCCGGCGGCACCACCTGGCGCGTCACGCGCGAGAGGTTCTGCACCGTCTCGATGTACTCGCCCTGCGCGATCACGGGCACCTCGGCGTCATACACCTGCCGCGCTTCGCGCACGCGGTCGTTCGACCAGTTCAGAAAGCTGTTCAGGTTCACGCGCGAGCCCGAGGGGATGGTGAACGCCAGAAGCACGCCCGCGATGGTGGAGTGCACGCCCGACATGAACACGCAGAACCACAGCACGGCGCCGATGATGAGGTAGGGGTACAGCGAGAAGATGTGCGCGCGGTTCATCACCAGCAGCACCACGAGCACCGCCGCCGCGCAGCCGAGCCACGCGAGGGACGGGGTCGTCCCGTAGAACACCGCGATCACGAGGATGGCGATGATGTCGTCGGCCACGGCGAGCGTGGAGAGGAACACACGCAGGCCGTTCGGCACGCGGTTGCCCAGAAGCGCCATGATGCCGAGCGCGAACGCGATGTCGGTCGCCGTGGGCACGCCCCAGCCCTGCGCGGTGGCGGGGTTGCCCGCGTTGAACGCCGAGTACACCACGATGGGCACGGCCACGCCGCCGACCGCCGCGATGATGGGCAGCGCCGCCTGGCGGATGTTGGTGAGCTCGCCCACCGTCATCTCGTACTTGATCTCGAGGCCCACCAGCAGGAAGAACACGGCCATGAGCACGTCGTTTATGATGTGCGCGAGCGACATCTCGCCCACGAAGTCGCCGAAGCCGATGATGACGTGCGTGTGCCAGAACTCGAGGAACGGCTCGTGCGCGCCGGTGTTCGCCACCACGAGCGCCACGATGGCGGCCAGCAGCATGACGCCCGCCGCCTTGGTCGAGGAGTGCGTGAAGTGGATGAGGCGGCGGTAGCGGCGCTGGTGGCCCTGCACCTCGTCGATGTAGATGCCGTGCGGGTCAGGGTTGCTGGCGCTCGGATGGACGGGGGCGCCGGGGGCGCCGGAAGTCGACGCGCCGTCGGGGGCGCCGGACGCCGCGGCGAAAGCGCCGGGCGCCGCGGAGGGCGCGTCGGATATCATGCCGAGCACGTCGGACATCGCAGGCACGGAGAATGCGGGAGCGGGCGCCGCAACGTCCTCTTCGCGCGCGCCTTCCGCTTCACTCACAGGGGGGGTCTTCTTCTCCGCGCCCATGGCAGCACCTCTCATGTCCCGTCTGGCCGAGGCCCTCACGTAAAGTTCTCTTCTTCTGTTCTTTTCAAGAACCTTACCAGATAACTCGCCGCCGGGCACTCATTCGCGGCGCACTCCCGCAAAAAAGCCGCGAAACAGACCACGCTTCCGCGCGTATCGCGCCCACGTTCGCCCAACGCGCGGCATTTTCGCAGATAACAACCACTTTTCGCACGTCATGCCCCACTCGTTGACCGCCTGACTTCAATTTGTGCGCCGTGTGCAAAACGTTTTGCGCTATGCTTGTCTTGCAGCCTTGAGACGAGGAGCCGCCGTTGAGGAAACCGTCTGATAAGCGCATGAGCGTGCGCGTCTTGGAAGACAGGGTCCGCGCGCATGCGCAGGAGCAGCTCGCCCGCCTGGCTGTTTTTTGTTCGCCACGAGTTGAGAGGTGATACTTCATGAGCATTACCGTATCCGGACGCAAAATGCCCATCACCGACGCACTGCGCCAGTACGCTGAAGAGAAGATCGGCGCTGCCATCAAGGTCATCGAGGCCGACCCCATCAACACCGAGGTCGTGCTGTATAAGGAGAAGAACCCCGCGAATCCCCTGCCCGCCATCTGCGAGGTAACCGTGCGCGTGAAGGGCCACATCGTGCGCGTCGAGGAGAACGAGGAGGACATGTACGCGGCCATCGACGTGGCAGCCGCGAAGGTGTCCCGCCAGCTGCGCAAGTACAAGACGCGCGTGATCGACAAGAAGGTCCGCTCCGCCGAGAAGGCCGTCGACCTCGCCCCCGCTCCCGTCGAGGGCGAGCTTGACCTCGACCGCCTGATGGAGGAGCTCACCGACGACGAGGTCGTGCGCGTGAAGGAGCTGGAGTTCGCTCCCATGACCGAGGAGGAGGCCCTCATCGAGATCGACCTCATCGGACACGACTTCTTCGTCTATACTGACCGTGACACCGACCGCGTATGCGTGCTGTACCGCCGCGACGACGGCGGCTACGGCCTGCTGAAGCAGAAAGAGGACTAGCTCGTGGCTACCATCGACACCATCCGCTCCATCCTTGAGGAGAACCTCGACATCGCCCCTGAGAGCGTCACCGAGGAGTCCACGTTCAACTCGCTCGGCATCGACTCGCTCGACATGGTCGAGCTGATCTGCGAGCTGGAGGACCAGCTCGGGATCGACTTCGGCGAGCCCGAGGGCCTCGAGACGATGACCGACCTGGTGGAGTACATCGACAACCTGTAAGACCAGGCTGCAAGAGCTGTGCCGAGAGGGCCCCGCGAGGGGCCCTCTCGTCGTCTCCGGACGCGGCGCAGCGCGGCGGGCGCGACGCGGCGCGGCGGAAAGACGGTTGGCATCGCGATTTCCCCAAGCTGATGCCCTTGCACGCGCAAGGATCGTCGGGGCCGCATTGATAGCCGCAGCCATCTGCGCCAAATGGGAACTGCGCTATCTCATGCCGTGCACGCGACGAAGGTTAGCGCGAATCATCTTCGGGAGATCCCTGTACTTCATGCCGTTAGTGCGCACTACCTGCCTTTGGATTGGAATAAACGTAGCGATGAGCAACAGGGCTCCGACAGCATATTGCCACCCCTCCACAGCACCGCTTTGGACGACAAGCGCGAGGGCAAAGGCGCTGAGCGCGAACATGAGCATCGCCGTAAGCATGCCCGGAGTATAGCGCCTATGAAGCTTGAATATGCGGATTGACGCGGTATGGACGATCCCCTCGAGGAATCCCAAATAGAGTGCGGGCAGAATCAGCCAAAGGTGTCCCGGGAAGAAGTACGGAACGAGCACGTAGACGAGAATAAGGAAATCGACGTAGATTCTCGAAGTCTTCTTTCCTTCGGTCGTCACAGCAACATCAGCATGTATCACCTCACCGACCATCATGTCGACGAAGCCTCCGGGATACACATTCTCCTCCCACTCGTGCAGAAGAAATGCAAGCGCATAAGCGAGCGCAAGCTGCTGAGCAAGGTGGGCTGGAGTCACGAAGATAGCCGAAAGCGTCAAGAAGAAAAGCGTGATCACTGAGTAGATTTCTTCGCTGTAGTATCCGATGAAGTGCATATCCGACGCTCCGTTCAACTAGGCTTTAGTCCGAGTCTTACACCGAGAGCCGAAAAGCGGAATATACTATTTGCACATATAGTACGATATCGAACTCTTAGGCTAATAATGACCAAAGAAACCGTGAACAACAACGACCTCCGCGTGGTCAAAACACGTGAGAACATCGAAGCCGTATTCCTAGATCTTCTGGATAAGGAGGACTTTTCCAGAATTACCGTGGCGCAGATCGTCAAAGCGTGCAGGATATCCAAAGGCACGTTCTACTACCACTACAAGGACAAGTTTGACCTTGCGGAGAAGATGCTGCGACGGCAGTTTGCCCGCTATGAGGAACTCGTGCGCGCGGTGGAGAGCAGGGAAGAAAACGCCCCTGTCGACATTCCAGCGCTGACCAGCCTTGCCGAGAGCATCGCGGAAGATTATCGAAGCCTCAGCTCCATCCATACGAGAGACTTTGACGCCAAGAAGGAGCTCATGGGTTTTCTTCAACAGCGTTTCTTAGAGCACATGCAGGGGGATGCCGACTCGTCGCCGAAGCACAGCTACCAGGTTTCCCGGATGCTCGCATCGATCATTGTCGCCGAGGTCGAAATGATCATCGCCGGAGAGGCAGAGCCCGGCGACCAGTTTATTGAGTCCATCGGAGAGCTTGAAAGATACCTTGCGAGAATCGACTTACGCACGATATAGCATTTTCCTGCTTGACTAGCGCGCAGCAATCAACTCCCATCAACCCTCTACTCTGCTAGACCTATTCCATATCCTCTGTTTTGCTGGTATTGGCTCCTCTGAAATGCCGTAAATGCTCGGAGGCGCGATGCGAGACGAATCGCAGAAGCCGGGGGCTACCTCGATGGAATCGTCGACGGAAGGTGGCGAACAACCCCGCGGCAAGAAACCCGAAGCCGTCTCCCCAAAGATCCGCAGGCCGCCTACGACATGGGCAAACGGGCGGGCGGAACGTCAGTCAGCGTAGTGCCCCTGACCGTCGTCAATCCAAGCATCGCCCACATGCGCGGCAATCTCGGCTGCGGTTATTTCCTTGCCGTCGTTATCCAGATCGATGATCTTGTAGCGCACGTTGCCCATGCCCAGCTCGGCCATGTACGTCAGCTGACGAAGGCCGTGGCGCGACTCGATGCGCTCTACCATGTCGTGGCGCACATCGGGCGGCATGGCGTAAATGATATCGACGCAGGCTTGGTCGATCGCCAGCATGTCAAGCGACGAAAGGATGCCGACGTCCGGCGTCACCACGGGCTGCGCCTCCACGCCCTCGCAGTCGCAGCTGACTGACATGTTGCGCATCGCGTTCACGAAGGCGATGCTGCGACCGAAATGATCCACCGCCGCCTTGGCCGACTCGGTCATGCGCTCCATGAACTCTTCCTCTGATATATCCCACATGTCAGAAGAGCCGGGAGTGGTGTGGATCATCTTCTTACCCACTTGGCCATCGGCGCACCCGATGCCGATGTTCTTGTTGGCGCCACCGAAACCGCCTTTGGAATGTCCCTTGAAATGCGTCAGCGCAAGAAACGAGTCATAGCCAAGAAGGCTCTTGCCCATGGACATCTCCTCAAACCATTTGCCGCCATGCACGGGAAGCATCGTCGTGCCTTCGGCATCCATGATGTCCACCGGCGCGAATGTCCAGCCGTTTTCCTGAATTGTCTTTCTATGAACCTCCGTGTTGTGGCGCCCGCCCTCGTAATAGGTGTTCGTTTCCACGATGACGCCGTTTTCCAGGCGTTTTCCCATGAGCTCCTTGACCCATGGCCGTGGGATGATGTTGGGGCCATGCGGCTCGCCGGTGTGCAGCTTCACAGCCACCTTGCCCGTCAGCACGTCCGACACCTGGTCATAGGCTTTCAACAGTCCCTCAGGGGTCAGCGCGCGCGTGAAGTAAACGACGGATTCGCCGCCAGTACGTTCGTTGTAGGGAATGTACACGTTTCCTCCAACGCCGGGCGCGATGCTTTCTGTCATTGCTGCTCCCTTCGATTCAAAATCGGCGTTCGTTCTGCTTATCAACATACTAGAAGCTAAAGTTAGCTTTATGTCAAGGCGTCGCACCGCCGCTTCAGCCGCGCGGCGGGTCTTGCGACGCCAGGCGAAGTTTTAAACAGCCTCTCCCCAGTCTCTCCCCAATCGTTCTTCAGAGGATAGAGGCAAGCTATCGTTTGAGTCGATAGTCAATCATCGTCATTATGTGCTTTTCAGATAAACCGCGGTTTATTACCATGCGTTACCAGCAATTGGCAACCGACCGTCCGCAATTTCGAAAGGCACGCCTAGTGATCGAGCTTCGCCACATAGAAAAGACGTTCCGCCCGGGCAAGGAGACCGTGACCGCCGTCAAAGACGTCAGCCTTGTCATTGGCGACGGCGAGATCTTCGGCATCATCGGATTCTCAGGCGCGGGCAAGTCCACCCTGGTGCGGTGCATCAACCTTTTGGAGCGCCCCACCTCGGGCGAAGTGATCATCGATGGCACCGACCTCACCAAGCTGTCGGCGAAAGAGCTAAGAGCCGCCCGCAAGAGGATCGGCATGATTTTCCAGCAGTTCAACCTGTTCTCCCAGCGCAGCGTGGCCGCCAACGTGCGCTACCCGCTTGAGATCGAGGGAACTCCGAAGGCCGAAGCCGCCAGGCGCGTCACCGAGCTGCTGCGCCTGGTAGAGCTGGAAGACAAGGCCGATGCGTACCCCGCTCAGCTTTCCGGCGGCCAAAAGCAGCGCGTTGCCATCGCACGCGCGCTGGCCAGCAACCCCAGCATCATCCTGTGCGATGAGGCCACCAGCGCCCTGGACCCCCTGACCACCCACTCCATTCTGGAGCTGCTGCGCAAGCTTAACCAGCAGCTGGGAGTGACCATCGTGGTCATCACCCACGAGATGCGTGTGATCGAGCAGATATGCAGCAAAGTGGCCGTGATGAGCGACGGCCAGGTGGTGGAACGCGGAAGCGTGAGAGACGTCTTCTTGCGACCCCAATCGGAAACCGCGCGGCGGCTCATACACCCCACCCCCCAGACGGGGCTTAGCGCGGCAGCGCCCGTGAATACGCTTCGCCTCGCCTTCACGGGCGAAGAATCGGGAGCGCCGGTCATATCCGACCTCACCGTGCAGTGCAACGCCATGGTCAGCATCCTGTCCGCCAACACCGAGAACATCGGCGGTCGCCCGTTCGGGCAGATGCTCATCGAGATGCCCGACGACAAGGCGGCGCAGCGCAGGATATGCGACTACCTGGACGCGCGGGGCATCGTCTACGAGCGCGGCGACGAAGGAAGCGACCGAATGCCCTCGCCCGTCGACGAAGCATAGCGCGCTTCTCAATAAACGGGCGAAAACAAGAGTACGCACGCAAGAAGAAACCCTTCAGTACACAACAGGGCTGACACGGGAAACCATCCCCCGTGTCAGCAAAGAAACACCTCTGGAAAGGAGGCGCGAGCAGTGTCACCTGAGCTGGCAAACCTGATTCTTACGGGAGTAGGAGAAACCCTGTATATGGTGATCGTCTCCACGTTGGTGGCGTACCTGCTGGGCGTTCCCCTGGGTGTCATCTTGTACGTAACCGACAGCAAGGGCATCCACCCCAACCGCCTGGTGAACCTGACGGTGGGCATAGTGGTGAACGTGCTGCGCTCTATCCCCTTCCTCATCTTGCTGGTGATGATTCTGCCGTTCACGCGCCTGGTGGTGGGCACTACCATCGGCAGCACGGCGACCATCGTCCCCTTGGTGGTGGCCGCCGCCCCCTACGTGGCCCGCATGGTGGAATCGTCGCTGAAGGAAGTGGACGCAGGCGTGCTGGAGGCAGCGCGCGCCATGGGCTCGTCGGTGCTCCAGATGATCGTGCGCGTGGTGCTTCCCGAGGCGCGGCCGTCGCTTCTTTTAGGTGCGGCCATCTCGCTGGCAACCATCCTGGGCTATTCGGCCATGGCTGGCTTCGTCGGCGGAGGCGGCCTGGGCGCCATCGCCGTCAACTACGGCTACTACCGTTACCAGCTCGACGTCATGCTCATCACCGTGGTGCTGCTGGTGATAATCGTGCAGATATTCCAAGAGGGCGGCTTGGCGCTGGTGCGCAAAACGGACAAGCGGCTTCGTTAGGCGAACCCTCGCGCACCTTTCGTAAGACGAACCCTCGCGCACCACTGTAGGCATGGACGAGCGTGCGCAGGCGCGAGCGCGCCCCTACGAGCCTCTGCGCACCCCGCGAATCCCGCGCTCGTGTACGAACATAAGCGCATACGACAAACGAAAGCCAACGCTACAACAGACCAACACGTAAGAAAAGAATGGAAAGGAACCATCATGACCAAGGAAATTTCACGCAAGGCGTTTCTGAAGAAGGCCGCAACGCTTCTCGTTGCGGGCGCGCTGGGCACGGGACTTCTTGCCGGATGCTCCGCCAACGGGCAGAGCGGCGCAGGCTCGCAAGCGGCGTCAAGCGGGGCGGGCGCCGCAAGTGGCGACAGCGTCATCACCGTGGGCGCATCCCCCACGCCCCATGCAGAGATCCTCAAAGTGATCGCCGACAACCTTGAGCAGCAGGGCTATGCCCTAGAGATCAAGGAGTACAACGACTACGTCCTTCCCAACACCGCCCTGCAGGACGGGGATCTGGACGCGAACTACTTCCAGCACATCACCTACCTGAACGACTTCAATGCGGAGAAGGGCACCGACCTGGTTTCCGCGGCAGAGGTGCACTTCGAGCCTCTGGGCCTGTACTCCCAAAAGGTGAGCAGCATTGCCGATCTGCCCGATGGTGCTAAGGTGGCGGTTCCCAACGACACCACCAACGAGGCGCGCGCCCTGCTGCTGCTGGAGCAGGAAGGTCTCATCAAGCTGAAGGAGGGCGCGGGACTGACCGCAACGAAGATCGACATCGTGGAGAACCCGAAGAACCTGGTGATCCAGGAAGTGGAGGCCGCCCAAGTGCCACGCACGCTGGCCGAAGTGGATCTGGCTGCCATCAACGGCAATTACGCGCTGAACGCCGGCCTTGACGTGGACAGCGCCATCGCCAAGGAGTCGTCCGAGGACGAAGCAGCCAAGGCCTACGTGAACGTGCTGGCCGTGAAAGCTGGCAACGAGAACAGTGACAAGACGAAAGCGCTGGTGAATGCCCTGCTGTCCCCCGAGGTGGCGGAGTACATCGCAAGCACCTACAACGGCGCAGTCGTAGCCACGTTCTAACTCATCTCCCACAAAATAACGAAAGATCCCCTGGCGAGGGGGTCTTTCGTTATATGCTGGCTTCTCTTGCCCGATCGTAGGCAAGTGTGCAGGCTCCTGGTTAAGCCCGTCGAGGACGAAGGCCTCGCGCTGGCATGCGGGCCGCCTCAGGTGGCGAAGCTACAGCGCGGCTTTGATGGCCCCCACGGCGTAGAGGGTGCCGAAGGCCACGACGACGCCGTGGGGGCCGGCGAGCGCGCGGGCGCGGGCGAGGGCCGCCGCGGGACCCGCCGCCGCCTCCACGTGCGGGCGCGCGGCAGG
>NZ_JAAVTO010000067.1 GCF_013185065.1 Adlercreutzia sp. ZJ473
GCGGCGGCTGGTGTGGGTGCGGCGGGTTCGGAGGCCGGCGCCACGGCGGCGGGCGGGTCGGACGCCGCGGGCACCGCGGGCATGAGCGCGCCCGGCTCGGCAACACCCGGCTCCGTAGCCTTCCGCTACCTCGACCCGGCCATGAAGCCCCAGCTTGACACCGTGTTCGGCCGCATGGCCTCCTCCCTCGCGCTGGAGCTTCACCTCGACGAGCGGCCGATCTCGGCTGAGCTGCGCGGCTGGATGGAGGAGCTCGCGGCCTGCACCGACAAGCTCTCCGTGGCGGTGGCGCCGCAGGAGGCGGCCGCCGGCGAGCCCGCAGCCGGCCTCGCGGCGCCGTGCGTGCGCGTGCTGCGCGCCGACGGATCGGACACGGGCCTCGCCTTCCACGGCGTGCCGGGCGGCCACGAGTTCACGAGCTTCATCCTGGGGCTGTACAACGCGGCGGGCCCCGGCCAGCCCCTCGACGACGAGACGCGCGAGCGCATCGCGGCGGTCGCGCCGACGCACCTCGACGTGCTGGTGTCGCTGTCGTGCACGAACTGCCCCGACGTGGTGGTGGCCGCGCAGCGCATCGCCGCCGACAACCCGGGCGTGTCAACGCACGTTTACGACGTCGCGCACTTCCCGCAGTTCAAGGATCGCTACCAGGTGATGAGCGTCCCGTGCCTCGTGGTGAACGAGGGCGAGAAGATCGCCTTCGGCAAGAAGGGCCTGTCCCAGGTCCTCGACCTTCTGGGGTAAGGGAAGGGGCGCCCGCAGCGGGCGCCGAAGCGGAGTGCGGAAGCGAAGGAGCTTGGCTTGACGAGCGAGTTTACCATCGGGTGCCACCTCTCGAGCGCCAAGGGGTATGCGCGCATGGCGCAGGACGCGGCCTCCATCGGGGCGAACACGTTCCAGTTCTTCACGCGCAACCCGCGCGGCGGGCGCGCGAAGGCCGTCGACCCGGCTGACGTGGCGGCCTTCCGCGCGTTCGCGGCCGAGCACGGCATCACGCGCTTCCTCGCGCACGCGCCCTACACCATGAACCCTGCGGCGGCCAAGCCCGAGACGCGCGCGTTCGCGCTCGAGACGCTCGCGGACGACCTGGCGCGCATGGAGCACACGCCGCACCAGATGTACAACATGCACCCCGGCTGCCACGTGGGCCAGGGCGCGGATGCGGGCGTCGAGCTCATCGCCGACGCGCTGAACGCCGTGCTCGCTCCCGAGCAGACCACCACGCTGCTGCTCGAGACCATGGCGGGGAAGGGAACGGAGGTGGGGCGGACGTTCGAGGAGCTGGCGGCCATCATCGAGCGCGTCGAGCTGGCCGACCACGTGGGCGTGTGCCTGGACACGTGCCACGTGTGGGACGGCGGCTACGACGTGGCGGGCGACCTCGACGGCGTGCTCGAGGAGTTCGACCGCGTGGTGGGGCTCGGCCGCCTGCGCGCCATCCACCTGAACGACTCGAAGAACCCGCTCGGCGCGCACAAGGACCGCCACGCGGTGATCGGCGGCGGCTTCATCGGCGCGGAGGCGTTCGGGCGCATCGTCAGCCATCCCGCGCTGCGCGACCTGCCGTTCTTCCTGGAGACGCCCCATGACGCGCTGGTCGAGTGGGGCGAGGAGATCGCCGCTTTGAAGGAGATGCGCCGCGCGTAGGGCGTGCGCTTCTGGTATAGTGCGCGCCATGGCCAACGTTTCCGACAACCACGACACGCCTGCGGTGGCGAAGCGACGCGAGCGCGAGATGCGCACCATCTCGCAGATGATCGCGCTGTACTGCGCGAGCAACCACGCGGCTGCCGAGCGCACCGAGATGGCCCACTGCGGCGAGGCGGTGTGCCCCGCGTGCGCCGCGCTCGACGCGTACGCCGTGGCGCGCACGCGCGGCTGCCGCAAGATGGACGTGAAGACCTCCTGCGACGAATGCGAGAACCGCTGCTACCGTGCGGCTGAGCGCGAGCAGATCTGCGCCGTGATGCGCTTCGCGGGCCCGCGCATGATCACCAAGCATCCCATCGCCGCCGTCCGGCACCTGCTGGGGAAGTAGCGCGCGGCGACGCGCCGCCTGCGCTCGCCGGCTCGCACGCCGCCTGCGTGCTGGCGCACCCGCATGCCGCCCACCCGCGTCGCTCGCGCAGGGGCAGCGTGCGTGTTGGTGCGCTCGCGCCGCTTCCGGGCTGCCCTCGCGTGTCAAAAGCGGTATCATAGGCGGGTCATCACCGCATAGGTCAACGGCGTCTGCCGTAGGAGGAAGGTCACCGTGAACCCGCTGTCCTGGAACGAGTACTTCATGGGAATCGCCAAGCTGTCGTCTTTGCGCAGCAAGGACCCCCACACGCAGGTGGGCGCGTGCATCGTCAACGACAAGCGCATCATCCTGGGGATCGGCTACAACGGCATGCCCATCGGCTGCGACGACCGCGAGTTCCCCTGGACGTCGAACGGCGAGTACTTCGACCAGAAGTACGCCTACGTGGTCCACGCCGAGCTGAACGCCATCTTGAACTCGTCGGCGCCGCTCGACGGCTGCACGGTGTACACCACGCTGTTCCCGTGCAACGAGTGCGCGAAGGCCATCATCCAGTCGCGCATCGCGCGCGTGGTGTACCTCGAGGACAAGTACGCCGACACCGACGGCACGCGCGCCTCGAAGCGCATGTTCGACGCCGCCGGCGTGGAGTACGTGCGCTACGTCGAGCGCGAGATCGACATCACCGCGCGCTGACGGCTGCGGCCAGCGCGGACAACTGCGCGTCGGCGGCGCAAGCACGCGCTGACCTGCGCCAGCGGTTGCGCGCTGACGGCTGCGCCCTCAGGCCGGCGCGCGCTTCCCAAGCTAGCGCAGGCCCTTCCCTTCCTCGTCCTCCTTGTTCGCCACGAGCATCTGCTCGAACATGGAGGCGGTCTGCGAGAAGTCGCTCGGCAGCACCACGGTGGACATCCGGCCGCTGCGCGCGAACTCGGTCATCATGTCGGTCCACTGCGTGAAGATGAACAGCTGGTTTGCTTCCGCGGCTGACACGCCGGAGTCGCGGATCACCGACAGCGACTCGGAGATGCCGTCGGCGATGGCCTTGCGCTGCGCGGCGATGCCGATGCCGGCCTGCTCCATGGCCTCGGCGCGAGCGCGCGCCTCGGTGACCACCTTGATGCGCTCGGCCTCGGCGAGCGACTGGGCGGCTTCCTTCTCGCGCTGCGCGGAGTTGATGCGGTTCATGGACTGCTCCACGTCGGAGGGCAGGTCGATGGACGTGATCAGCGTGGACACCACGTCGAAGCCGTACGCCACCATGAGGCCCGACACCGTGACGTTCACGTCGGAGGCGATGGCGTCCTTCTTGTCGAACACCTCGTCGAGGGTGTACTGCGGCACGCTCGAGCGCAGCGCGTCGATGAGGTAGGAGCGCATCTGCGCCACGGGATTCGCCAGCATGTAGTAGCTGCGCCACACGCCCGACTGCTCGGGGCTCACCCCCGGCGTGACGGACACGCGGTACTGCGCGGCGATGGACATGGTGACGGTCACGTTGTCCTTGGTCTTCGCGTCGATGGCGAACTCTTCTTGGCGCGTGCGCAGGTCGACGCGCGCGGCGATGCGCTCGATGATGGGGATGCGGAAGTGCAGGCCCGCGGGCGCGGTGCGGTTGAACTTGCCGAGGCGCTCGATGATGGCGACCTTCTGCTGCGGCACGATGTAGATGGACTGCAGCGCCAGCACCACGAGGATGACCAGCAGGATCAAGGGCACGATCAGCGCGGACAAGATGGCTGCGACGGTTGGCATGGGGGCTCCTATCCAAGGGGGCGAGACTTTCCCCCATGATACACGAAAGCGCAGGCGTTCGCTTCAGGCGCCGTGACGCCAGTGTTTTCCTGAAAGCACGGCGTTTGCTTTATCGTGCGGAATGCGCGAAGAGGGAGGTGCTCCGCGTGCGGGGCACCTCCCTCTTCGCTTGATCTGCCTGTTTCTTAGGCTTGGGTTGGAGGATTACTTGCTTTCGTTGGCGCAGTCAGCCACGATCTTGTCCATGAACTCGTCGATGATGGCGTACACCCTGTTGGTTTCCATCTGCCAGCCGCCGTGGCCCATGCCCACGACGGAGTAGCGCTCGGATTCGATGCCCAGCTCCTGGCAGCGGTTGTACAGCTCCATGGTGGCGATGGGCGACACCACGACGTCCTCGGTTCCGTGGAACATGAGGTAGGGCACGTCTTCCTTGTCGAGGTAGGTGAAGGGGCTGGAGATGGCCGTCTTGTCCAGGTCGCTGAACACCGAGCCGCCCGGGTTCGGTCCGAATGCCGTGCCGTTAACCCACAAGGCCTCGGTGTTGGATTCGGAGTCGTGCACGTCGTAGTTGGGTAGTCCGGCGCCGATGATGGTGAGATCAGACACGCCGTAGAAGTCCAGCACGCCCTGCACGGCCGAGCTCTGGTCCAGGTTGTCGCCTGCGTCGAATTTGACCTCATCGCTGTACTGCGTGGTGTTGCCCAGCACACCCAGCATGACGCCTGTGTAGCCGCCGGCTGACCTGCCTGTTGCGATGATGCAGTTCGGGTCGATGTTGTAGTCTGCAGCATGCGCGCGCAGCCACCTGACGCCGGCTTTGGCGTCTTGGATGGGTCCGGGCATGGTGGTGTTGGGAACCACGCGGATCTCAGCTACGGCTACCGCAAAGCCGCGCTCGGCGTAGCGGAGGTACTGAATGGCGCTGGGGCCCGACGAGCTGAAGCCGCCGCATGCGGCGCAGTACAGCACCGGGCGCGGTGCGTCCTCCTTGCCGATGGAGGGCAGGAGCATGTTCATGCGCAGGCTGCTGTAGGTGTTCTTGGTGGAAATCGCCTTGTAGGTGACGTCCTTGACCTGGTTGACGATCCACTTGTTGGGGTCGACCTCGACGGTCTCTGCGCCTTCGATCGCCTCGTCGAGAGTGGGCAGGTCTTCGGCCTTGTAGGATGCGGTGCCCTTTGCGAAATCGACACTGCCGTCACCTGCGACGATGTCGATGCCAGCGAAGGAGTCGAGGAACGTGAGCATGCTCTCGACCACGACGTCCTGGTCGAACTCGGGCGTGCCGTGACCGGCGCCCTCGATGACGAGGCGCTCGGCATGCACGCCGGCATCCTCCAGGCGTTTCTGTAGCATCTTGGTGGACACGGGCGACACCAGGGTGTCAGCGGTGCCGTGGAACATGGCGAACGGCGGTGTGGTGGCGTTGATGTAGCTGAAGGGACTGGCGGCTGACGCCTTCTGTTCCATAGACTCGTCAAACACGTCGACGCCCTTCTTGGCGGCTGCGGCGCCGTTGAGCAGGATGGCCTCGGTGGTAGCGGCGGAGTGGTGGCTCTTCTCCAGCTCTTCGGGAAGGCCCGAGCCGATGATGGTGAGGTCGGACACGCCGTAGAAGTCGACGACGGCGTTCACGGCTGAGGACTGGTCCAGGTTTTCGCCCACGTCAAGCGGCGTGTCCTCGATTTCGCCCTTCCTGTTGGGCCACGGTATCGTGCTGACATTGCCGGTGACTCCTACCATGGTGGCGTAGTAGCCACCTGACGAGTTTCCGGCGACGGCCACCTTGCTCGGGTTGAACTTGTAGGCGTCAGCGTGGGCTTTCAAAAAGCGGATGGCTGCCTTGATGTCCTGTAGGGGCGTGGGGAAGTTTGACGCGGAGCCTGTGCGATGTTGTACGGAGGCGACCACGTAGCCCGCCTTTGCCATGGCAATTCGCGTGGCAAGGCGCCCAGCGGCGTCAGAGTTGGTGAAGCCGCCACCGTTGACCCACACGACCAGCGGAGTCTCGCCTGCCTTCGCCGTGGAGGGAGTGAGCAGCTCTATTTTGAGGTCGGTTGGGCGGCCGTAGTCGCTGGCGTGAAGGTAGGTCACCGTGTCTTGGTTGATGGTGGGCGCGGTCGACTTCTCGGACTCGTCAAGCGTGATCTGGTTGTAGCTGATCGACTCCTCAAGTGTTGCTAAGCCGGGTGTGTCCTGGCCCTGGCAGGCATGGCTGATGTCGACTGTGCCATTATTGACTGGGCCGTTCGTGTTACCTGAGCTGCCCGAAGCGGACGAGCCGCCCGCCTCGCCGATTGAGCATCCCACCATGCCGAGCATGGCTGCTGCGGCGATGGCGCTTGTTCCTCCCAACACGAACTGGCGACGATCGATGCACTTCTTCATGATGCAGTCCTTTCCCTCGGAGGACGGATAGGCACTGGGACGCGGTTGCTTCTGGGTCCCTTCATGTCCCAGGCAGTCGCAAGCCGTTTCTCTTCCCCTACTCACGACTGCCCGATAGGCTATCGAATCGAGGTGCGTCTGTCTCCCCATGAAATGGGGGTGATTTGTTTTATGCCTGGTCAGATGTGTCGGCAATGCGTCGCTTCACCTGGTTGACCGCTTCGATGAGCTCGTCTTTTCGATGGATTCCCATCTTTCGGTAAATGCTCTTGCTGTAGCCTTGTATCGTTCCTGGGGCTACGACGAGTTCTTCGGCAACGCGTTTTACCGTATAGCCGCGCGCCATGAGAGATGCCGCCTCGCTCTCTCGTTCGGTGAGGTTGAATGCGGCGGCGATGTCATCCATAGCCTCTTTGTGCAGGAGGTCGGGGTCGATGGAATCATGGTGGGGATGCGTGGCGGTTGTCGGGTTGATGCGAGCGCTGTCTTGTTCGCCGAAGGTGCGCTCGATGAACCGAGCACCTGCGTTCTGCGCGCTACTCTTCACATCTGAGTTGTGCATATTGCGCCGAGTTTGATTTGGAATTGTCGAAGACGAGTCGTGTCGGATTATCGTCATTGCCAGAAGGGCTGCGCATATTCCGATGGATATGGTCAGACCGGCGGCGATGCCGGTGGGAGCAAAGTACTTTTCGGGCATTGCGCCCTGAAACGAGAGCAATGTGGGGACAACTGTCGAGGTGATTCCAGATGACATGCCATAGAGGACGAGGAACGCTCCGGCAGAGGCATCGCTTGGCGGATCGCCATTAGGCCGCCAAAGCGCGACAAGCGCCATGAGATAGACGAAGAGGGCTGAATAGAGCCCTGTTATGAAGGGAGCCAGCACCTTAATCGGCGCCGCTGTGAAGGAGACCGCGGCGAGTACTGATCCAGCGAGGCCGATTCCTCCGATCAGCAGAGATTCCTCAGAGACTGTTTTGGTGTGTCGCGAGATGATCAGGAAGATGACGCCGATCGCAGTCGAGGCCGCGTAAGCGGAGAGACCGTTGACGCTGGGGGTGTAGTTGAATCCACCATGTGCACCGCGGCTTCGGAGGAACGCTCCGCAGATCACCTCGGCGAATATCAGCCCTAGGGAGAAGAGCCAGATGTTATCGAGCAGGCGATTCTCGTGCGAAGGTTTTGGCCCGCTGGCAGACTTCGCATGCCCTTCTTCGGTCGCAAAGCTTTTCGAGAGGGCTCTTTGTTGGCAAAGATGCAGCATCGCCAGCGACCCTATGGGATAGACCATCGATGCTGCTGCCGCTATGCTGCGGGGCATGATGTCGAGGAGACCCGCGGCGTGGCTCAACACGAACGCAGCAAGCACGATTGGGGTGATCTGATCTCTTGAAAGCCTTGTGAGCTGGCGAAACCATCCAACGGTGAGCGCTGTGAAGCCGACGCATAATAGGAGAATGCCCGTGAGATACGACGTCGTTGGAGTGGCCTTCGGCAGGCTTCCGATGCTGAGCATCGCTACGCCGATCGCAGCTGCTAAGGAGAGGGCGGAGATAAGGAGGGGATCTCTTGCGAAGGCAGGGCGCGCGAAACGGGCTGCAATGTTGGAAATTACCGCATTTTGCGCTTGATCGGAGAAATCGAAGAGAGTTTTGTCGATGCGAGCCTTCTTCCCACTTTGGAGGGCTGGACTTGTCGTAACGGCGACTACGACAATGAGGACGCCCGCGCAGACTGTCATGATGTCATAGATGAGGCGCAGCGCTGACGGCTCGGGGGCGATGTCGGTCACCAGCGTTCCGAAGAATGGTGCGCGCAGCATGGCACAGTAGAAACTCAAGCCGACAAGGCACATGAGCTGGTGCCTTGTCGGGCGTGTTGTGCGAGCTGACATTCCTTTCCCCCTTGCAACGAATGCTCTACGCAAAACAGGCTTGCAACTATTATAGGCGAGCAGTGGTGCGAATTTTCGGTGGCGAAGGTGTTCGAAATTTCCTGTTGACTCTCACGTTACGTGAGGGCTTATGCTGCCTTATGCGATCGCAAAAGCGGAGGCGAGCGGAGGGAGGCGGCCGCGATGCCGGGGAAGGGATACTCGGTGCACGAGCTGGCGAAGCTGGCGGGCGTGAGCGTGCGCACGCTGCACCACTACGACGAGCTGGGGCTGGTGCGCGCCCGTCGCGCAGCCAACGGGTATCGGCGCTATGAGGCGGCGGAGGTCGACCGGCTGCATCAGGTGCTGCTGTTCCGCCAGACGGGCATGCCGCTCGCGGACATCCGCCGCATGATGGAGGACCCGGCGTTCGACCAGCGCGCGGCGCTGCGGCGCCACCTCGGCGCGCTGCGCGCCCAGCGCAGCCAGATTGACGACATGATCGCGAACGTCGAGAAGACGCTCGCATGCTTGGAAGGAGGGCCGAAGATGGCCGACGAGGAGAAGTTCCGCGCGTTCAAGCGCGACCTCATCGCGAAGAACGAAGCCGC
Organism: Adlercreutzia sp. ZJ473; assembly: GCF_013185065.1. GTDB lineage: Bacteria > Actinomycetota > Coriobacteriia > Coriobacteriales > Eggerthellaceae > CAAEEV01. Next base: position 8,654 of record NZ_JAAVTO010000067.1, read on the forward strand.
CTACGGTGCGGAGGTGCGCGAGAGGTGGGGAGACGCGGCGGCGGACGCCAGCAACGCGCGCGTGATGGGCATGAGCGAGGAGAGGTGGAGTGAGGTGCGGCAAACCGAGGCCCGCGTGAAGGAGCTGCTGCTCGAGGCTCTGCCGACGGGCGACCCGACGTGCGCGGCGGCCCAGGAGGCGGCGCGGCTGCACGGCCGGTGGCTGCAGGCGTTCTGGGCCGAGGGCGCCTACTCGAAGGCGGCGCACGCGGCGCTTGCCGAGGGCTACGTGGCCGACGAGCGCTTCCGCGCCTACTACGAGGCGTGGGCGCCGGGCGCCGCGGAGTTCCTGCGCGACGCCATCGCGGCGTACTGCGCGAAGTAGCGGGGTTCGATAACGGCGAGGCCCCGCTGCCTCGGGGCCCCGTCGCCTGCACGTCTTACCAGCTCAGCAGCTCGTAGCCGTCCTCGGTAATGACGATCTGCACCTCCCACTGGGCGGTGGGCGCCCCGTCGGCGGTGCGCACGGTCCAGCCGTTGGGGTCGGTCATGTCGATCTCCTGGGCGCCCATGTTGATCATGGGCTCGATGGTGAACATGAGGCCCGGCGCCAAGATGGGGCCGGTCCCCGGCTCGGTGACGAAGCTCACGAACGGGTCCTCGTGGAACTCCAGGCCGATGCCGTGGCCGCCGAACTCGCGCACCACCGTGTAGCCGTGCGCCTTCGCGTAGCCGTTCACCGCCGCGCCGATGTCGCCGAGGTGCCCCCACGGCTTCACGGCCTTGAGGCCCTCCTCCATGGCCTCCTTGCACACGCGCACGAGGTCGGCTTTCTCGGGCGTGGTCTCGCCGATGACGAACATGCGCGAGGAGTCCGAGAAGTAGCCGTCCTTGACGGTGGAGCAGTCGACGTTGATGATGTCACCTTCCTTCAGCACCTCGTCAGAGGAGGGAATGCCGTGGCACACCACCTCGTTGGCGGAGGTGCACACGCTGTTGGGGAAGCCCTCGTAGTCGAGCGGCGCGGGGACGGCGCCGTGCTCGACGGTGTAGTCGTGCACCCACTGGTCGATGTCGGCGGTGGTCACGCCGGGGCCGATGCGCTCGGCCACGTAGTCGAGCACCCCGACGTTCACCTCGGCGCTGCGCCTCACGCCCGCGATATCCTCGGGCGTCTTCAACAGGCTGCGGTAGGGCACCTCCTCGCCCGCGTCCCACAGCGCCTGCAGGCGCTCGTCGGTGTCGAGGTGGCACTTCTTGTACTTCTTGCCGCTGCCGCACCAGCAGACGTCGTTGCGTCCGAGCTGGGGCTGTCCGTCGTACATATTCACGATGCTCATCCGTTTCTCATGTTCGCGCACGCTGCGCGAGCGGGGCTCGCCCTAGCTGGCAGGCCGTCGCGCGTGCGATTTCGGGTTGGTTTGCGTCAGCAGTTATACTACTCCAACTTTTGCCGGAGCGCGCGGTCGTCTGCGTGCGCTCGGCGGGCGAAAAACGGGGGATCGCGGGGCGTGAGCCTGCGGTGTTTCCGCTTTGTTGGAGGGCGTGCAGATTTCTCGGGGCGTTTTGGCAGAAATCTTCAGATATTTGTTCTTCCAGGGAGACCTTTGCTGTGCTGACGGGGCTCATCAGCTCTCGGCGCTTTTTGTAAAACGCTGTGACCTGCGAATTTGATGACAGGTGCTTTGAAGGTGCAAGGCGAATTTGCCTCTGACGGCTGAGATAAAGACAAAGATCTGAAGATTTCTGCCAAAATGACGGCGAAAAACTGCACGAGGGCGAAGGATCGGCTTCCCTCGCGCTCTCGAGTGCTCTTCTTGCGCCGCTGTGTTCCATTTGTTATAGTATAGATATAACAAACTGATGCGGCAGGCGAGAAGCGACGGAGGAGGGGACGATGGACGTCACCTTGAGGCGGATTCTGATTTTCTTGGGCGTTACCTTTGCCCTGACGTGGGCCTATGAGTTCATGGTGGTGTGGCCGGCGGCGACGGGCGGGTTGGGCGACGTGCCCGCGGCGGCCGTTCAGCTGATCGTGGCCGTGGTCATGTTCTTCCCGGCGATCGGCGTGGTCGTCACGCGGCTCGTCACGCGCGAGGGGTTCTTCGGCTCGTCGCTGCTCGCACCCGTTGACTTTCGCCGCACGTGGAAGTACTGGCTGCTCGGGTGGTTCGGCCCCTCGGTGCTCGTCCTCGCGGGCGCGGCGCTGTACTTTGCGCTGAACCCCGCCGACTTCGACCCCTCGATGTCGCATCTGGCCGCGCTGCTCGAGGCGCAGGCGGCTCAGACGGGCGCGACGATTGCCCCCGACCAGGTGATCTTGGTGGGAGTCGCCCAGCTTGCGACGGGGGTCTTCCTCGCCCCCGCCCTCAACATCGCGACGACGTTCGGCGAGGAGTGGGGCTGGCGCGGCTACCTGCTGCCGAAGCTGCTCGAGCGCAGGGGCATCCTGCCGACGCTGCTGCTTTCAGGTGTGATCTGGGGCTTGTGGCATGCGCCGCTCACGATGGCCGGGCACAACTACGGCGTGGGCTATGTGGGCTTCCCCTTCGCCGGAATCCTCGCCATGTGCGGGTTCTGCGTGGTGACGGGCGTTTTCATGAGCTATGTGACGCTGCGCTCGGGCAGCTGCCTTCCGGCGGCGTTCGCGCACGGCGCCCTGAACGGCATGGTGAACGCGGGGATCATGTTCTCGGTCTCTGGCGGTGATCCCTTCGTGGGGCCGGCGCCGACGGGCATCCTCGGAGGCGCGGCGCTCATCGCGTGCGGCGTGGTGATGGCGGTGCTGCTGCGCCGCCAGGAGAAGCGCGGCGGGGACCTGCTGCTGCGCCGGCGCCCGGCGGGAGGCGAAGGGGTGTTTGCGCAAGCTGGCGAGAGCGCGCCGGCAGGCGTTGGCGAGCATGCGTCTGCGCACGACGGCGGGCTTCCGCTTGAGCCTGCCGAGGGCGGCGAAGGGGAGGCCTTCGCTCGGGACGTGAAGGAGCGCGTATGATCCTGCGCATTGACCAAACCTCAAATGAGCCGCTCTACCTGCAGATTCGCAGCCAGGTTGTGGCGGCCATCGCGCGCGGCGAGCTGCTGGCGGGCGACGGCCTGCCGAGCGTGCGCCGCTTGGCGAGCGATTTGGGCATCAACCTGCACACGGTCAACAAAGCCTACGCTGTGCTGCGCGACGAGGGCTACCTCGTGATGCGCGGGCGCAGCGGCGCGTACGTGGCTGACGAGGCGCTGGCGGCGTCGGCCGAGCGACGCGGGCGCGCCGAGGCGGCGCTCGCCGAGACGCTGCAGTCGCTCGCGCTCGAGTACAAGGCGCGCGGCGGCTCGGCGCAGGGGTTTGCCGAGCTCGCGGCGCGCGC
>NZ_JAAVTO010000068.1 GCF_013185065.1 Adlercreutzia sp. ZJ473
ATCGCGCCCGGCGCCGCGAGCCGCACGACCGCCGCCCCCGCACCCGCCGTGCCCGCCGTCGCGGGCCGCACGGCGCGCCCCCTGCGCATCGCCGTGCCGAAGGGCTCGCTGGCTGCCGACGCCCTTGAGTGCCTTGGCGCCGCGGGGCTCGACACCGCGGGGCTCGACAACCCGGGGCGCCAGCTCATCATCAGCAACCCGGGCGTGGACTTCATCATCGTGCGCCCCTCTGACGCGCCGGTGTTCGTGGCGCTCGGCGCCGCCGACTGCGGCATCTGCGGGAAGGACTCGCTGCTCGAGGCGTCGCCCGACGTGGTGGAGCTCGTGGACCTCAAGTTCGGCGAGTGCCGCTTCGTGGTGGCCGAGCCCGCGGGCGCAAGCGGCGCCATCGACGAGCACTACCGCAAGCTCGGCTCCATCCGCGTGGCCACGAAGTACCCCAACATCACGTCCGCCCACTACGCCAAGACCGGCGTGCAGGTGGAGATCGTGAAGCTGCACGGCAACATCGAGCTCGCGCCGCTCACGGGCATGGCCGAGCGCATCGTCGACATCACGGCCACGGGCACCACGCTGCGCGAGAACAACCTGGTGGTCGTGGAGGAGGTGCTGTCCTCCACGGCGCGCTTCTTCGCGAACACGTGCGCGTTCCGCACCGACGAGCGCGTCGCGGCCCTGGCGCGCGCGCTGCAGCGCCATGCCGACGAGAGCACGTACGAGCCCATCGCGGGAAAGCCCCTCGGCAGCGCCGCCGCGCCCACGGCGCCCACGGCACCCGCGACATCCACGGCACCCGCCGCATCCGTCGGGTAGCCCCAGAGCAAGACACCGGGCACGGCCGCGTGGGCCTGCCGCCAGAGATAGGAGATCACCATGATGCGCCGCGTCATCCTCAACCCAGACGAAACGTTCACCAGCTCGCTCATCAACCGCACGGGCGCCTTCAACGCCCGCGCGCTCGAGGCCGCCACGTCCATCATCGAGGAGGTGCGCACCCGCGGCGACGCGGCCCTGCGTGACTTCACCGAGAAGTTCGACGGCGTGCGCGTCGAGGACTTCCGCGTGCCGGCCGAGGCCGTCGAGGCCGCCGAGGCGAACGTCGCGCCCGCCACGGTGGAGGCGCTCAAGCACGCCGCCGCGCAGATCCGCGACTTCCACGAGCGCCAGGTGCAGCAGAGCTGGATCTACGCGCGCGCCGACGGCGCCGTCCTCGGCGCGAAGGTGACGCCGCTCGAGTCGGTGGGCATCTACGTGCCGGGCGGGCGCGCCCTCTACCCCTCCACCGTGCTCATGAACGCGCTGCCCGCTAAGGTGGCGGGCGTCGAGCGCATCGTGTGCGTGACGCCGCCGACGAAGGACGGCACGCTTGACCCGGGCATCCTCACGGCGTGCAAGATCGCGGGCGTGACCGAGGTCTACTCCGTGGGCGGCGCGCAGGCTGTCGGCGCCCTGGCCTACGGCACCGAGTCCATCGAGCCGGTCGTCAAGATCACGGGCCCGGGCAACGCGTACGTGGCCGCGGCCAAGAAGATCGTCTCGGGGGACGTGGGCATCGACATGATCGCCGGCCCGTCCGAGGTGTGCGTGGTGGCCGACGAGACGGCCGACCCGTCGCTCGTGGCCATCGACCTCATGGCGCAGGCCGAGCATGACCCGCTCGCGGCATGCTACCTGGTGACGTTCTCCGAGGCGTACGCCGACGCCGTCGAGGCCGCCGTCGAGGGGCACCTCGCGCGCTCCACGCGCGCCGAGATCACGCGCGCCTCGCTCGAGGGACAGGGCCTCATCACCGTCTGCCCGAGCATGGAGGCCGCCCTGCAGGCCGTGAACGTCATCGCCCCCGAGCACCTCGAGATGCACGTGGCCGACGCCATGAGCTACCTGGGCAGCATCCGCAACGCGGGCGCCATCTTCCTCGGCGAGTGGACCACCGAGGCGCTCGGCGACTACGTGGCGGGCCCCAACCACACGCTGCCCACGGGCGGCACGGCGCGCTACGCGAGCCCGCTTTCGGTGGACGAGTTCGTGAAGAAGTCGTCCATCATCCAGTTCTCGCCCCAGGCGCTGAGAAACGACGCGCAGGCCACCATGCGCATCGCGCGCCACGAGGGCCTGTGGGCGCACGCCGAGTCGGTCGCGCTGCGCGTGGAGGCGCTCGAGGCCGCCGACGCCGCGCAGGCCGCCGGGGCTGCTGCCGCCGACGCCGCGCAGGCTGCCGGGGCTGCTGCCGCCGACGACGCGCAGGCTGCCGGGGCTGCGGAAGGGGAGGCCGCCGATGAATAAGGTGCGCGCGTCCGCCCCGCAGCTCCAGGGCCTCGTTCCCTACGACCCGAAGTACCTGCCTGCCGAGGCGTTCCTCTCCGCGAACGAGAACCCGCGCGACGTGGACCCCGAGATCCGCAAGCAGGCGATGCGCGAGGTGAAGAAGGCGGCGCTCAACCGCTACCCCGACCCGCTCGCCAACGAGCTGCGCGACATGATTGCCGAGGCCAACGGCCTCGAGCGCGACCAGGTGCTCGTGGGCAACGGCGGCGACGAGCTTCTGTTCGACCTGGCGCTCGCGTGGGGCGGCCCGGGGCGCACGTTCCTCAACCTGCCGCCGACGTTCTCGGTGTACGCGGCCAACGCGCGCCTCACGAACACCACGGTGGTCGACATCCCGCGCAACCCCGACTACTCCATAGACGAGGAGGCCGTGCTCGCGCGCGCGGCGCAGGGCGACGTCGACTTCATGGTGGTGGCGAGCCCCAACAACCCCACGGGCCTCATGGCGTCGCCGGTGTTCCTCGAGCGCCTGCTTGGCGCCACGGACGCGCTCGTGATGGTGGACGAGGCGTACTTCGAGTTCTCGCGCCAGACGATGCGCCCGCAGCTGGCCGCCCACGAGAACCTCGTCATCCTGCGCACGTTCTCCAAGGCGTTCTCGCTCGCGGGCGTGCGCGTGGGCTACATCCTCGGGAACCCCGGGGTGATCCGCGAGTTCGTCAAGGTGCGCCAGCCCTACTCGGTTGACGTGGTGTCGCAGGCCATCGCGCGCGTGGTGTTCGCCAACCGCGCGAAGTTCGAGCCGGGCATCGAGGCCATCATCTCCGAGCGCGCCCGCATGATGGAGGCGCTGCACAAGGTGCCGGGCGTCACGCCGTACCCGTCGGACTCGAACTGGATCTTCTTCAAGATCGCCGACGCGGCCGAGGCATGGGAGTACCTCTACGCCCACGGCGTGCTCGTGCGCGACTTCAGCAGCGCGCCGTACCTGGAGAACGGCCTGCGCGTGACCATCGGCACGCCCGAACAGAACGACCTGTTCCTGAGGAACCTGCGCGACTTCGCGCTGCGTCCCTGAGGCTGACGGAAGGGGAGGACGATCGTGAGCAGAACCGCAACGGTGAAGCGCACCACCAAGGAGACCGACATCAGCGTCGAGATCGACCTGGACGGCACGGGAGCCGTCGACGTCGACACCGGCGTGCCGTTCTTCGACCACATGCTCGACGCCTTCGGGCGCCACGGCCTGTTCGACCTGCGCGTGCGGGCGAAAGGCGACGTCGAGGTCGACGCGCACCACACGGTGGAGGACACCGGGATCGTGCTGGGGCAGGCCATCGCCCGCGCGCTCGGCGACAAGCGCGGCATCACGCGCTTCGGCTCGCAGCTGCTGCCCATGGACGAGGCGCTCGTGCTCGCCGCGTGCGACATCTCGGGGCGCGGCCAGCTGCACTACGCCGTCGACGTGCCGCTCTGCCTGCTGGGGACCTTCGACACGTCGCTTGCGAAGGAGTTCCTCATCGCGCTGGCCGCCAACGCCGGCGTGACGCTGCACGTCCGCCAGCTGGCGGGCGAGAACGCGCATCACCTGGTGGAGGCGTCGTTCAAGGCGTGCGGCCGCGCGCTGCGCCAGGCGTGCGCGATAGACGCGCGCGTGGGCGACGCGCTGCCCTCGACCAAGGGGGCGCTGTGATAGCGGTCGTCGACTACCACAAGGGGAACCTGAAGAGCGTCGAGCGCGGGCTGGCCGCGGTGGGCGGCGACGCGCGCATCACCGACGACGCGGACGTGATCACGCGCGCCGACGCCATCGTGCTGCCGGGCGTGGGCGCCTTCGGCGACGCGGCGGCCACCATGGCCGAGCTCGGGCAGATGGAGGTCATCCGCGCGCGCGTGGACGCCGGCGTGCCGTTCCTCGGCATCTGCCTGGGCGAGCACCTCATGTTCGAGGAAGGAGAGGAGGGCGCGCCCGAGGTTGGCGAAGACGAGGAGCCGCGCCGCCCGCGCGGGCTTGCGATCCTGCCCGGCGTGGTGGGGAGGATGCCGCGCGTCGACGCCGCGGGGCGCGCCTACAAGGTGCCGCACGTGGGGTGGAATGCTGTCGTTCCGGCAGGCGCGGATGCGCTCGGGGTCGCCGGGGGCGGGAGCAGAGCTCAGTCGCTCGGACAGTCCTGCTCGCACGGAAGCGCCGTCGGCGCTTCCGGCTCGTGCGGAACTCGCTTGGTGAGCACCGCTCCCGCCCCCGGCGAGGGGGCTGCTTTCTCCTGCCCGCTGTTCGCGGGCGTTGAGCCGGGGGAGTTCTTCTACTTCACGCACAGCTACGTGGCGCCCGACTCGCCGGCCACCGTGGCCGTGACGACGCACTCGGTCACCTTCCCGTGCGCGGTGCAGTACCGCGACCGCGTGTTCGGCGTGCAGTTCCATCCCGAGAAGAGCTCGGACGCGGGCGCGAAGGTGCTCGCGAACTTCGTGCGCATCGTGGGCGAGATCTAGCGAAAGGACGTGGGCCATGTTTCTGCTTCCGGCCATCGACATTCTGGGCGGGCGCGCCGTGCGCCTGGCGAAGGGCGACTACGCCCAGGTCACGGTCTACAACGAGGATCCCGTGGCGCAGGCGCGCGCGTTCGAGGCGGCAGGCGCCGCCTGGCTGCACGTGGTCGACCTCGACGGCGCGAAGTCGGGCAACCCCGACAACGTCGAGGTGATCGAGCGCATCCTGGCCGCCACCAACCTGAAGGTTGAGGTGGGCGGCGGCGTGCGCTCGATGGCCGCCGTCGAGCGCCTCATGGCGGCGGGCGTGACGCGCGTGGTGCTCGGCACGGCGCTCGTGCGCGACCCGGCGTTCGCGCGCGAGGCGGTGGCCGCGTACGGTGGGAGCGCGCTCGTGGCGGGCATCGACGCGAAGGGCGGCGAGGTGGCCGTGTCGGGCTGGTGCGAGGGCTCGGGCATCACGGCGCACGAGCTCGCGCGCCGCATGGCCGCCGTGGGCTACGAGCACCTCGTGTACACCGACATCGCGCGCGACGGCATGCAGACAGGCCTCGACCCGCAGGCCTACGTGCTCATGCACGAGGCGTTCGGGCATCCCGTGGTGGCGAGCGGCGGCGTGGCCAGCGTGGCCGACGTCGAGCGCCTCGCGCCCGTGGCCCACGCCGTCGAGGGCATCATCGCCGGCCGCGCCATCTACGAGGGCACGCTCACCGTCGAGGAGGGCGTGGCGGCCTGCGCCGCCGCAAGCGGCGAATAGCGGCGCGTTTTTGGCAACGTCAGGAGGTGACGCGGAATGGTGCTCACCAAGCGAGTTCCGCACGAGCCGAAAGCGCCGGCGGCGCTTTCGTGCGAGCAGGACTGTCTGAGCGACTGAGCTCCGTTCCGCGTCGCCTCCGTCGGCTCAGGAAGACCATCAGCGGAAGAGGAAGATTTCCCATGTTAACTAAGCGCGTAATCCCCTGCATGGACGTGAAGGACGGCCGCGTGGTCAAGGGCGTCAACTTCGTGAACCTGCGCGACGCGGGCGACCCCATCGAGCTTGCGCGCGCCTATGACGAGCAGAAGGCCGACGAGGTCATCTTCCTTGACATCACGGCCACCTCCGACGACCGCGCCACCACCGTCGAGCTCGCGAGCCGCGCGAGCGAGGAGCTGCACCTGCCGTACTGCGTGGGCGGGGGCTTCCGCAGCGTGGCCGACATCCACCGCATGATCGCCGCCGGCGCCGACAAGGTGAGCGTGAACTCGGCGGCGGTGAAGAACCCCGAGCTCATCACGGTGGCTGCCGCCGCGTTCGGCACGCAGGCGATCCTGTGCGCCATCGACGCGAAGGCGGTGGCGGGCAACCCCAACAAGTGGGAGGTCTACGTGGCGGGCGGGCGCACCGCCACGGGCATCGACGCCGTCGAGTGGGCGCGGGAGGCCGCGCGCCGCGGCGCGGGCGAGATCCTGCTCACGTCCATGGACCGCGACGGCAGCCGCGACGGCTTCGACTGCGCGCTCACCCGCGCCGTGGCGCGCGCCGTGGACATCCCGGTCATCGCCTCGGGCGGCGTCGGCGAGCTCGAGCACTTCGCGCAGGGCATCATCGAGGGCGAGGCCGACGCCGTGCTCGCCGCGAGCGTCTTCCACTTCGGCGAGCTCACCGTGCGCCAGGTGAAGGAGCACATGCGCTCCTGCGGCATCCCCGTGCGCCTGTAGCCCGAGCGCGTTGGGGCCCGAGCGCGCTGGCGGGCGTCGCACCGCTGCTTTCCGGCGGGTGCCCCGTGATACAATGCGGGCATGGTTGTCGATTCGCAGACATACGAGCTTCGGGTGCTTGATCGCACGCTGCTCGCCTTTCGCATGACGCGGGGCGAGTACGGCGAGGTTGACGTCGCGCTGCTCGACTTCGACGCAGCGAGCGCGCATCTGCTTCCGCTCTCGTTCGGCGGCGTGGCGAGCGCGCAGGCGCTGGATGACTGGCTTCGGCGTCGGCGCGTGCCAAAGAACCGCGCGTACGTCGACGAGATCCTGCGGTCGTGCGGCATAGAGTCGGACGACGTCAAGTCCATTATCGACGTGAGCCGCGGCCTCTCGCTCAACGACGCGTACTGGGTCGTTCCCGGCGGGTCACGCGCCGTCTTCGACGAGTGGAACCTGTACGAGAACGACCTGAACGAGGCGCTGCAGCTGGCTGCCTACACGGGCGTGGTGTCTGACGCGCTTGCGAGCGGCGGGCTTCCGAGCGAGCTGACCAACGGCGGCATGTTTCCCAAGGCATGGCGCGCCGTCGGGGGCAAGCGCTTCCTCTACAAGGCGGGGCATCTCTTCGAGGGCGCGAACATGGGCAAGGAACCGTATTCCGAGCATCTCGCGTGGCAGGTGGCGCAGCGCATGGGGATCGACGCAGTTGCGTACGACCTGACCATCTGGAAGGGCGCGCTGTGCTCGACGTGCGAGAACTTCTGCTCGAAGGGCACGGCTTTCGCGCCCCTCGGGTTCGCCATGCCGGCGGAGGAGTTCAGGCGAACCGACCTGCGGTCGGCGTTGGGGTTCTACGCCCAGATGGGCGAGCCTGCGCTTGAGTCGTTCAAGTCGATGCTCGTGTTCGACGCCCTCGTGTTCAACGAAGATCGCCACATGGGGAACTACGGCGTTTTGCGCGACGCGGCTACGGGGCATGTGCTGGGCATGGCTCCCGTGTTCGACAACAACCTGTCGTTGTTCGCGAGCGCCATGCCGGACGAGTTCGAGCCCGACGGCATGCTCGAGCGCGCGAAGCGCGGGCGTGGGGCGTTCGCGCCTGCGCTCGACGAGCAGGCGGCGTTGGTCATGGGCCCCGTTCAGAAACGCCAGCTCGAGCGCTTGGCCGGATTCGAGCTGAGGCGTCATCCCGTCATGGACGAGTTTCCGGAGCCGCGCACGCGCAATCACTTCAGCGACGAGCGGCTGCGTGCGCTCAACGAGTACCTGCGCCGCCGCGCGGACCAGATGCTCTCGCTGCCGACGGTCGACCCCGAGAAGATCCTGCGCGATGTGAGCCGGTAAGGCGCGCATCTGATGTGGCAGCGCGCATCTGACGGGGCGTGCATCGTTCACGCGATGGCGGCGGGGCGCGCCGCTGCTTTCCGACGGGTGCCCCGTGATACAATGAGGGGCAGAGTTTCAGCAGGTCTCGAAAGGGGAAAGCGCCATGTCTGCCCAGCAGAACATCAAGTCCCACATCTCCTCTCCGCAGCATCGGCCGCCGCATGATCTGGGGTGTCCCATGCTGCAGGTCGTCACGGGGTGCTCGCACGGCAAGTGCCACTTCTGCGACATCTTCAACGGCGTGCCGTTCGCGGCGTCGCCGGAAGAGGAGGTCAAAGCCGACATCGAGGAGATCGCGCGCACGGCGACGGCGCTCACCAGGCGCATCTACCTCACGGGCGGCAACCCCTTCGCGCTGCCCACGCACCGCCTCATCGAGATCTTCGACATGGTGGAGGAGCGCATTCCCACGGTGAACAGCTATGGCGGCTTCTGCCGCATCGTGGACGTGGCGAACAAGTCCGACGAGGAGCTGGCGCTTCTGGCCTCGCGCGGCGTCAACCGCATCACCATCGGCGCGGAGAGCGGCTTCGACGAGGCGCTTGAGTTCATGGAGAAGGGCCACACCGCAGCCGACATCGTCGAGCAGGGGCGGCGCCTGCACGAGGCGGGCATCGACTTCACGTTCTTCTACCTCGCGGGCATGGCGGGCGCGGGGCGCGGCGAGGAGAACGCCATCGCCTCGGCGCGCGCGTTCAGCGCGGCGAACCCGAGCGACATCCTCATCGTCACGCTCACGCCGACGCAGACCTGGCCGCTCGCGCGCGACATCGCCGCGGGCACGTGGGCCGCGCCGACCGAGGGCGAGATGGCGCGCGAGATCCGCACGTTCATCGAGCACCTCACCTGCACCTGCCACGTGAACTGCGCGCACGACACCGACGTCCTGCGCTTCGAGGGCATGGTCCCCGAGGCCCAGGGGCTGATGCTCGAGCTTCTGGACAACCTCATTCCGAAGATGAACGAAGGCGCGGCGCGGCGCATGCGCGAGATGCTGCACAAGGCGTCGTTCTAGCGGCGCCAGGCGCGCGCATGCGCCGCGCGCGTGCGCAGGAAAGGAGCGGGCTGCATGGACGCCCCCGACATCACCGACTTCTCCCAGCTCGCCTACAACGAGGCGGGCCTCATCCCGTGCGTCGTGCAGGACGTGCGCAGCAGAGAGGTGCTCATGGTGGCGTGGATGAGCGAGGCGTCGCTTGAGCTCACGCGCGAGACGGGCGAGACGGTGTTCTGGTCGCGCAGCCGCCAGGAGCTCTGGCACAAGGGCGCGACCAGCGGAAACACCCAGCGCGTGGTGGAGATTCGCTACGACTGCGACGCCGACTGCCTGCTCGCGCTCGTGGAGGCGGCCGGCCCGGCGTGCCACACGGGGGCCGAGAGCTGCTTCTTCCGCACGCTCGAGCTCTAGCGGCGGCTGGGCGTCGCCTGCGGGCATGCCGCGCCCGCGGCCGGATCCTTCGCCTTCGCGCCCTGCGGGCGCTTCGCCCGAGATGACAGGGGGGAGGGGCGAAGCTCCCGCCGAGGTTGACGCCCGCAGGCGCAACGGGTTGCTATGGACGTGGAAAGCCAGCGCTCTTCCTCTGCGCTCTTCGCGCTCCTTTGCCCGCGCGGCGCATTCCGTGCTTGAACTGCGCGAAAACATGCGCTAACATGGGCGCAGTTTCATTTTCCCCGCACAGAAGCTCATCTGCCCGCCCGTCCGGGCGCTTTGCGCGCATCCGCGCAGGCGCACCCCCCGGCCATTCGCGGCAAGGCGGCTTTCGTGCCGTCTGCAGAGGAAGCATCCCCAAGAGGAGATCCCGTCAATTCCGCAAAAGCCAAGTCAGGACACGTGCGCATCCGCGCACGTTCGCACCATCCAAGCCATCTGAAAGAGGAGGACCACGTGAAGTTCTTTCTGGACACCGCCGATCTCGCCGAGATCGAGGAGGCAGCCAGCTGGGGCGCGCTCGCGGGCGTGACCACCAACCCCACGCTCTACGCGCGCATCGGGGGCAAGCTCGACGACTTCCACAACCACATCAAGCGCATCTGCGACATCGTGGGGCCTGAGTGCCCCGTGTCGGCCGAGTCGGTCGCCATGACGCGCGACGAGCTCGTGCGCGACGGCCGCGAGCTGGCGCAGATCGCCCCCAACGTCGTGGTGAAGATCCCGACCATGGTCGAGGGCCTCGCAGCCACGCGCACGCTGGCCGACGAGGGCATCCGCGTGAACATGACGCTGTGCTTCACCGTGCCGCAGGCCATCCTGGCCGCCCGCGCGGGCGCGCGCTACATCTCGCCGTTCGTGGGCCGCTTCGACGACATCTCCGAGGACGGCCTCGACCAGGTGGCCAACATCGTGACGGCCATCAACAACTACGACTTCACGGCCAACACCGTGAACGGCGAGCAGGTCGAGATCATCGCCGCGTCCATCCGCAGCGCCAACCACGTGACGCAGTCCGCCCTCATGGGCGCCGACATCGCCACCGTGCCCTTCGGCGTGCTGAAGAAGATGGTCGCCCATCCGCTGACCGACCGCGGGCTTGAGGCGTTCCTCGCAGACTGGGAGAAAGTACAGTAAATGAGCGAAGTCGAAGAGACGAAGACGGCGGCAGCGCCCGCCCCTGCACCTGAGGCGGCTGCCGAGGAGAAGCCCGTGCGCCGCCGCGCCACGCGCGCGAAGAAGGCGGAGGATGACGCTGCCGAGGCGAAGGCCGCCGGCGCTGACGCCGGGGAGAAGGTCGAGAAGCCCGCGCGCAAGGCGACGCGCACCCGCAAGGCCGCGTCCGAGGCGCCTGCTGGCGCCGACGGGGCCGCTGCCGCCGACGGGGCCGCTGCCGAGGCGCCGGAGGCGTCTCCGCGCAAGGCGACGCGCACCCGCGCCCGCAAGGCCGCGCCCGATGGGGGC
>NZ_JAAVTO010000069.1 GCF_013185065.1 Adlercreutzia sp. ZJ473
AGGCCGCCGCGGCCCTCCACGAGGCGCGCGCCGCGGCGGCCGCGCCCTTCGCGCGCGCGGTGAGCGACGTCATGGGCCGTCTGGAGATGGGGTCGGCCGAGCTGACGTGCGAGGTGGGGCTCCTGGAGCGCGAGGGCTGGACGGCGGCGGGCCCCTCGGCAGTCGAGCTCTTCTTCCGCCCGGGCGCGGGCATGCAGGCGCGCCCGCTCGCGCGCATCGCCTCGGGCGGCGAGATGAGCCGCGTGATGCTGGCGATCCACGTGGTGATGGGCGAGCGAGACGGCACCTCCACGCTCGTGTTCGACGAGGTGGACGCCGGCGTGGGCGGCGCCACCGCCACGGCGCTCGCCCAGGTGCTCGCCGACCTCGCGCGCACGCACCAGGTGCTCGTGGTCACGCACCTCGCGCAGGTGGCCGTGGCCGCCGACGTGCACTACGTGGTCGAGAAGAGCCCCGGCGACGTCCCCGAGACCACGCTGCGCGCGGTCGAGGGGGAGGGGCGCGTGGCCGAGGTGGCGCGCATGCTCTCGGGCGACGCCACCGCGGCGTCGCTCGCCCATGCGCGCGAGATGCTGGGCGCACGCGCGTGAGGCGGCCTCGCGCGGCCTCGTGCGGTCGGTCTCGCGTGGTTTGCTTCGCGCAGGCGAGCTTCGCGCAACCCGGCTTCGCACAGGCGGGCCTCGCGCGGCAGCCTCGCGCAACCCGGCCTCGCGCGGCCGGTGCGGCCGGCGCCCTCCGCTTGCGGCGCCGCGCTCCGTTCGCGAAAATTCTCCTTGCGCGCCCGCTGCGTTGTGCTAAAGTATGCAGCGCAATTGAATACCTTAAACCGTTGAGGCGAAGGTCAAGCCATCACAAGCGCTCACAGAGAGCGGGTGCAGCTGAGATTCCCGCAGAAATGCTGGATGGTAAATGGATCGCCGAGGGAAAGGGGAAAGGTTGGCTTGGCGCGGCGCATGCCGCGGCGGCCGGCTGAGTATCTGGACCGTGAGCCCGCGTTAGTGGCGGGACATGTGCTGGCATGTTCGCGAGGGGGTTCGCGCAAGCGAGCCAATTAAAGGTGGCACCGCAGATCTCTTGAGAGGTCTGTCCTTTAAGGGAAGCACTTCCCGAAGGACAGGCCTCTTTTTTGTTGGTGGCGCCCGGGGTTCCTCGCCCCGTCCCGCTTCGGCAAGAGGTAGACGGCACGCAAGAGTCCGGGGACGGACGAGGACGGGCGGCGAGGAGGCCGCCGAGAAAGGAATGATCGAAATGACGGACGTGAACGCAACGGCTCAGAAGCGCGTGGTGGCCCAGCAGGAGAAGAGCGGGCTTGCGGTCCAGGACCTCATCCTGGTGGCGGTGCTCATCGCGGCAGGCGCCGTGCTCAAGCTCACGGTGTCGAGCTTCCTGTCGTTCGGCGGCATGAAGCCCAACTTCATGATCGCCATGTACTGCCTGGCCATCATACTCGTGCGCCCGAAGGTGTACCAGTCGGTGATCATCGGCCTTTTGGTGGGCCTGGTCAGCCAGATCCCCATGCTCAACGCCACGCCCCTGGTGAACATCGCCTCCGAGGTGCTCGGCGCGCTCGTGTGCGGCATCTTGGTGAGCGTGCTTGCCAAGGTGGCCGCCGACAACAAGGCGTGCCAGAACGCGGTGTTCCCCGCCGTCATCACCTTCGTCTCCACGGTGGTGTCCGGCTACACGTTCGCCCTGATCGTCGGCGTGGCCGTGGCGCACCTCGACCCGATCGCCGTGTTCGGCGTGTACGCGGTCATGGTGCTCGGCACCGCCGTCATGAACGCCGTGGTGGCCGTCATCCTCACCCCGATCCTGCGCGCGGTGCTGAAGCGCTAAGGGGGCTTCGGACCTGCCGGCGCAGGTCCGGACCATCCAGTGCTGTGCGGGGCTCATCCGGGCCCCGCACGCCGGCTTTCCCGGGCATGTGAGTTCCCTCTTCCCGTAAGGAGAAACATGATCGAAATCTCAAACCTCACCTTCCGCTACCGGGAGGGGAGCGCGCCGGTGGTGCGCGACGTCAGCCTCACCATCCCCGACGGCACGTTCGTGGGGATCACGGGCGCGGCGGGCAGCGGCAAGTCGACGCTCACCTACGCGTTCAACGGCATCATCCCGCACTGCTACCCCGGCGACTTCTACGGCAGCGTGGTCATCGACGGGCTCGACACCTGCACCGCCTCGCTCACCGACGTGAGCCGGCTCGTGGGCAGCGTGTGCCAGGACATCGAGTCGCAGATGGTGTCGTCGGTGGTGGAGGACGAGATCCTCTACGGGCTGGAGAACTTCGGCGTGCCGAAGGACGAGATCGGCCGCCGCGTGACCGAGGCGCTCGACGCCATGGGCATCGCCGACCTGCGCCACCGCAGCATCGCGGGGCTCTCGGGCGGGCAGAAGCAGAAGGTGGCGGTGGCGTCGGTGATCGCGCTCGAGCCGCGCGTGCTCGTGCTCGACGAGCCGACGGCCGAGCTCGACCCCGCCTCGTCGGTGGGCGTGTTCGAGCTTCTGCGCCGCTACGCGCGCGAGCACGGGACCACCGTCATCGTGGTGGAGCAGAAGATCGCCCTGCTCTCCGAGTACGCCGACGAGCTGCTCATCGTGGACGGCGGCACCGTCGTGTTCAGGGGCGCGCCCGCCGAGGTGCTCGCGCACTCCGACGAGCTGCTCGAGATCGGCGTGAACTGCCCCCGCGCCACGAGCCTGGTGAACCGCCTGCGCCGCCGCGGCCTGTTCGCGGGCCCGGCCGCGCGCAACGTCGACGAGGCGGTCGCCGCCTGCAAGGAGGTGCTCGCATGATCGAGTTCAAGAACGTGTCGGCCAGCTACGCCGAGGAGCTGCCGGTTCTGCGCGACGTGAGCTTCGCGGTGCCCGACGGCGACTTCGTGGCGTTCGTCGGCACCAACGGCGCCGGCAAGTCGACCACGATGCGCCTGGTGAACGGGCTTCTGAAGCCCACGTCGGGCGAGGTGCTCATCGACGGGGCGTCCACGCGCGACCTCAAGACCAGCGAGCTGGCGGCGAAGGTGGGCTTTCTGTTCCAGAACCCCGACCGCCAGATCTGCTGCGAGACGGTGCGCGAGGAGCTCCTGTTCGGCTTCAAGGTGCTCGGGCGCGCGGATGCCGAGGCGGAGGCGCGCGTCGACGCGATGGTCGAGCGCTTCGGCTTCGATCCTGACGCCGAGCCGTTCCTGCTGAACCGCGGCACGCGCCAGCTTCTGGCGCTGGCCTCCATCATCGTGCTGGAGCCGCCCGTGGTCGTGCTCGACGAGCCCACCACGGGCCTCGACTTCCGCGAGTGCGGCAAGGTGATGGACGCGATCGCCGCCATGAACGCGCGCGGCACCACCGTCATCATGGTCTGCCACGACATGGAGGTGGTGGGCGACTACGCGCGCCGCGTGATCGCCATGACGGCCGGCCAGGTGGTGGCCGACGGCCCCACCTTCGAGGTGCTGAGGGACCGCGCGGTGCTCGAGCGCGCGCACCTGCTCCCGCCCCAGGTGGTGGGGGTGTCGATGCGCCTGGGCGAGGAGCTTGGGGTCTGCGCGGGCACGCCGGTGGCGGCGGCGAACACGCTTGACGAGATGGAGCGCGCGCTCGCGGACGCCGCGGGCGCGGGTGCGGCGAGAGGGGAGGGCGCGCGATGAGCGGCGGCTTTCTGGAGTACGTACCCGGCGACAGCTTCTTGCACCGCATGAACCCCGTCGCCAAGCTGGCGTCGGCGTTTCTGCTGGTGATCGCCTGCTTCGCCACGTCGAGCCCCGCGCTTCTGGCGCTCGTGCTCGTGGTGGACGCCGTTTTGGCCGTGCGGTGCGACATGGTGGCGCAGACGATCGGCCTGGCGAAGGCGGTGTGCGCCTTCTCGCTGCTGCTCGCGCTCATCGCGCTTCTGTTCACGCCCGCGGGCGACGTGCTCGTGGCGCTGCCGTGGGGGTACGTCGGCACGGGGAGCATAGCGGCGGCCGTGCTCATCGTGGTGCGGCTCGTGGCCTGCGCGGTGCCGCTCTTCCTGGTGTTCTACGTCACCAAGCTCACCGACATGGCCAACGCCATCGTGAAGGTGCTGCACGTGCCCTACAAGTACGCCTTCGCCTTCACCTCCACGGTGCGCTTCATCCCCGTGTTCATGAACGACATGGCGGGCATCATGGAGGCGCAGACGGCGCGCGGCGTGGAGTTCGACGGCTCGCTCGCGAAGCGGATCCGCCTGATGGTGCCGCTGTGCGTGCCGCTTCTGGTGAGCTCGGTGCGCAAGACGAACTCGGCGGCCATCGCGGCGGAGGTGCGCGGGTTCAACCTGCGCACGCGCGAGAGCGGCTACAAGGACTACCCGTTCGCGGCGTTCGACGTGGCCGCGATGGCGGCGAGCGCCGCGCTCGTGGCAGCCGCCGTGGCGCTCGGGCTGCTGCTGTAGCGCTGTCGCAGGAGAAGGCCCCGCGGGCCCGTGGGCGTCCGCGCCTGCCGGGGAAGGACTCCGCGCCCCGCCTTCGCGCGGGCCGCCCTCACGCAGCCTCCACATCCGCGTGTTTTTTCGTCATGAACGCTTGATCGCGCGGCGAACATCGCTGAACATGGCACGATACCGTTAACGCGCGCGAGGCGCCATGCCTCGCGCGTCGTGTTCAGCGCAGGGGAGGAGCGCCACTTGGCGGAAGCTGCATCGAAAGCTGCGAGCAGGGCAGGCAGGAGGGGAAGGGCCCTCGCGGCCGGGCTCGCCCTGGCCCTGGCCCTCGTCGCGCCGGGGCTTGCCGCCGCGCCCGCCCGCGCCGTCGAGGTTGACGACGCGAAGGCCGCCGTCAGCGACGCCGAGGGCGTGCTCAGCTCGGCGCAGGCCCAGATGGACCAGATCGCGGCCGAGCACGACGCGCTCTCGTCCGAGGTGGCCGAGCTGCAGAGGCGCATCGACGCGTCGGCGGCCGAGGTGCTCTCGGCGCAGGAGGCCATGCTCGCGGGGCGGGCCGCCCTGGGGCAGACGGTGAGCTACGGGTATCGCACGGACATGGCGTCGGCCCTGTTCACGCTGCTGCTCGAGGCGGAGAGCTTCGACGAGCTCCTGCGCAGCATGGACTACCTCGCGCAGGTCGCGGAGTACCAGGCGGACGCGGTGGCCGAGCAGCGCGAGCGCAAGGAGCGCTTCGAGTCCCTGTCAGGCAAGCTCTCGGCGCAGAAGGACGAGCAGGAGCAGGCCCTCGCCCAGCTCGAGGAGAAGCGCGCGGAGGCCGAGCGCGTGGTGGCGGAGGCGAGCGCCCGGCTCGCCGGCGCGCAGAGCGCCTACTCCGCGCAGCTCGCGGCGCTGCAGGCCCAGGCCGAGGCGTTCGCGCAGCAGGCCGCCTCAGGCGGAGCCGAGATCGCCGAGGACGCCAACACGGTCGACCGCGTCGACGTGGTGCCCGCCGGCACGCCTGTGCAGCCCGACCCGGCCCCCTCGGGCGGCGCGGGCGGCTCGGACTCGGGCGGCGCGGGCGGCTCGGGCTCGGGCGGCTCGGACGCGAGCCCTGCGGCGGGCTGGCTCGTGGGCGTGGCCTCGGCCTACGGCGGCTCGAGCGACCCGTACACGCCCAACCCGGGCATCACGGCCACGGGCGCCGTGTGCGACGACAGCTCCATGGGCGTGGCCGTGCCCATGTCGATGCCCAACTACCGCTCGTACTTCGGCCGCGCGGTCGAGATCAGCTACAACGGCATGACCGTGTACGCCGTGGTGAACGACTGCGGCGGCATGGGCGGCGGCAGCCGCGTCCTCGACCTCCAGCCCGGCGTGTTCAAGGCGTTCGGCTACGGCGACTGCTATGCCTGGGGCCTCAGGACCGTGAAGTACCGCTTCCTGTAGCTTTGGCGCCCTGCGCGCGGGAAAGAGTGCTATACTGCGCTGTTACATGCGTTGACGAAGACAGTGGCGCGCAGGCGACGCCCCCAGAGACGGACCTCACCGGCTGAGAGGGTCCGGGCCCATCGCGCACGCCAATTCCCTTCCGAGCAGCATGCCTGAAAGCAGACGCGGCGCCCGCGGTTCCCCGGGTGGGGCCACCGCAGGTCGCAGGGCGGGAGTGGCCCGCAGGCGCGGCGCGAGATGTCGAGTAGGGCATGACGGGCGCTCCCGTCACAGGGCGCAATGAGCGGGCGCGGCATGCGGCGCCTTCGCCCTTTGCCAGCGGCGGCCGCGCAGACGCCATGAGCGTCGCGGCGGCGCAGGCAGAGGCGGGGGAGCGCGCAGATGCGCGCCAACCGAGGTGGTACCGCGAGAGCCTTCTCTCGTCCTTGGACTCGAAATCACGCGTTTCGGGAACCAGGGACGCGAGAGGGCTCTTTTTTGTTGGAAGAAGAAAGGCAGAAAGCAACTATGGCGATCACAGACGAATTGAGCGCGCTGCGCGCCTCCACGCTTGCCAGCATCGCCGCGGCGGAGACGTCGGCGGCGCTCGAGGCCGTGCGCGTGGCCGTGCTCGGGAAGTCGGGCACGCTCACCGGGTACCTGCGCTCGATGGGCAGCGTGCCCAAGGAGGAGCGCGCGGCGGTCGGCAAGGCCGTGAACGAGGCGCGCGTGGCCGTCGAGGAGGCGCTCGGCGCCCGCAAGGCCGCGCTCGACGCCGCCGAGCTCGAGGCGGCCATCGACGCGGCGGCCGTCGACGTGACGCTGCCGGGCCGCGCCCAGCAGATGGGCACGCGCCACCTCATCAACGGCATCGTCGACGAGCTCTCCGAGATCTTCCTCGGGTTGGGCTACTCGGTGGCGAAGGGCCCCGAGGTGGAGACCGACTACTACAACTTCACGGCGCTCAACGCCCCGGCCGACCATCCCAGCCGCTCCATGCAGGACACGTTCTACGTGCACGACCTCTCCGGTGACACCTCCCGGGTGCGCGGCGAGTCGGACGTCCTCCTCCGCACGCAGACCTCGGGCGTGCAGGTGCACGTCATGGAGGACCAGGAGCTGCCCATCTACATCGTCGCGCCGGGCAAGGTGTACCGCCGCGACGTGGCCGACCCCTCGCACCTGCCGCAGTTCCACCAGATCGAGGGCTTGGTGGTGGACAAGGGCATCACCTTCGGCGACCTCAAGGGCACGCTCGACTACGTGTGCAAGCAGGTGTTCGGCCCCGACCGCAAGACGCGCTTCCGCGCCCACTACTTCCCGTTCACCGAGCCCTCGGCCGAGGTGGACGTGAGCTGCGGCATCTGCCACGGCGAGGGCTGCCGCATGTGCAAGGGCACCGGCTGGCTCGAGATCCTCGGCTGCGGCATGGTGGACCCGAACGTGCTCGAGATGAGCGGCATCGACCCCGAGGCGTACTCGGGGTTCGCCTTCGGCATGGGGGTGGAGCGCATCGCCTGCCTGAAGTACAACGTCCCCGACCTGCGCATGCTCCTCGAAGGCGACATGCGCTTCCTGCGTCAGTTCTAAGCCGCCTGGAAGCGCCGAGGGCTGGAGCGGAGCTCAGTCGCTCAGACAGTCCTGCTCGCTCGAAATGCCCGCCGGGCATTTCGGCTCGTGCGGAACTCGCTTGGTGAGCACCGCTCCAGCCCTCGGCTGGCTGTGACGTTCCCCATGCAGGAGTTCTCTGGATGCAAGTCCCCCTTTGCCCGCATGCTTCGGCGTGCGGGTTGGAGAAGAAGGAAGAAGACACATGAAGGTATCTTTGAAGTGGCTGTCCGAGTATGTGGACGTGCCGACTGACATAAAGGCGTTCTGCGACAAGCTCGACCTCACGGGCACGGGCGTCGAGGGCGTGGAGAAGACGGGCGCGGCGCTCGACGGCATCGTCGTGGGGCACGTGCTCACGTGCGAGGCGCATCCCGACAGCGACCACATGCACGTGGTCACGGTGGACGTGGGCGCGGGCGAGCCCGTGCAGATCGTGTGCGGCGCGCCGAACATCGCCGCCGGCATCAAGCTGCCGGTGGCCACCGTCGGCGCGGTCCTGCCCGGCGACCTCAAGATCAAGAAGTCGAAGCTGCGCGGCGTGGCGAGCTGCGGCATGTGCTGCTCGCAGCGCGAGCTCGGCTTCGGCTCCGACCACTCCGGCATCTGGGTCCTGCCCGAGGACGCGCCCGTGGGCGAGCCCATCGCCGACTACCTGAAGATGACCGACACCGTGCTCGACCTCGAGATCACGCCGAACCGCCCGGACTGCCTGTCCATCGTGGGCTTCGCGCGCGAGGTGGGCGCCATGTACCAGCAGGACTGGCGCGACCCGCTCGCCTCCATGGCGGCCGAGCTCGCGCTCGACGCGGACGCCGCGCCCGTCGACGAGGCCGTGAGCGTGACCGTCGAGGACGCCGTGCGCTGCCCGCGCTACACCGCGCGCGTCATCCGCGGCTGCAAGGTGGGCCCCTCGCCCGACTGGATGGTCGAGCGCCTCGCCGCCATCGGCCAGCGCTCCATCAACAACATCGTGGACGTCACGAACTACGTCCTGTTCCTGCTCGGCCAGCCGCTGCACGCGTTCGACCTGGGCAAGCTCGTGGGTGCCGACGGGCGCGCCCACGTGGTGGTGCGCGCGGCGCGGGAAGGCGAGCGCCTCACGACGCTCGACGGGGAGGAGCGCGTGCTCACCCCGGACATGACCGTCATCGCCACGCCCGAGCGCGGCGCGGTGGCGCTCGCAGGCGTCATGGGCGGACTCGACACCGAGGTGACCGACGAGACGTGCGACATCTTCCTGGAGGCCGCCACCTTCGAGGCCGGCCGCACGAGCCGCACGAGCCGCAACCTGGGGCTCATCTCCGAGAGCTCCCTGCGCTACGAGCGCGGCGTGGACGACCAGGGCATGGTGGAGCGCTCGGCCGCCGCCGCCGCGCTCATCGCCGCGGTGTCGGGCGGCACGGTGTGCGCCGCGTCCGGCAACGACCTCGGCTGCGTGGACGTCTGGCCCGCGCCGTCCGAGCCGGCGCGCCTCTCCTTCCGCATCCCGCGCTTCTGCGGCATGATGGGCGCCGACATCCCGCGCGACTTCGCGGCCGACGTCCTCACGCGCCTGGGCTGCGAGGTGGCCGACACCGCCGACGCCGACGTGCTCGCGGTCGTCGCCCCCACGTTCCGCCCCGACCTCGAGCGCGAGATCGACCTGTACGAGGAGGTGCTGCGCCTGTGGGGCATGGACCGCATCGCGCCGACGCTGCCCGCGAGCCCCGACCGCGTGGGCGTGCGCACCGACGAGCAGCGCAAGCGCGACGTCATCAACGACACCCTGCGCGCGTGCGGCCTGAACGAGACGATGACCTACTCGTTCGCCGAGCCGGGTGACATCGCTCGTTTGCGCATGAGCCCCGAGGGCCTCGGCGCGCCCGTGGAGCTCCTCAACCCGCTCAACGCCGACCAGTCGGTGATGCGCCAGTCCGTCATCCCCGGCCTTCTGCGCAGCGTGGCCTACAACCAGAGCCGCGGCGTTCGCAACGTGCAGCTCTACGAGATCGGCACGGTGTTCTCCACCGCCGAGGGCCGCAAGAAGCCCAAGGAGCGCAAGAAGGTGGCGGCGGTGATGGCCGGCGCCATGCGCGAGGCGGGCTGGAACGCCGCCGCGGTGCCGTTCGACTTCTTCGACGGCAAGGGCGTGCTCGAGAGCCTCGCGCGCGAGCTGGCGCTGCCCAAGGTGCGCTTCCGCGCGCTCTCGTCCGAGGACGCGCCGCACCTGCAGCCCGGCCGCGCCGCCGAGATGCTCTCCGGCGGCACGGTGATCGGCTGGGTGGGCGAGCTGCACCCGCTCGCGGTCGACGCGTTCGACGCTGCGGCGCCCGTGGTCGCCTTCGAGCTCGACATGGGCGCGCTCGTGAAGGCGTCGTGCGACGCGCGCCCCTACGTGGACGTGCCCACGTTCCCGGCCGTGTCGGTTGACCAGGCGTTCGTGGTGGCCGAGGACGTCGCGCACGAGAAGATGCTCCAGTGCATGACGTCGGCGGGCGGCAAGCTGCTCGAGAGCGTGCAGCTGTTCGACGTGTACCGCGACGAGGAGCGCGTCGGCGCGGGCAGGAAGTCGATGGCCTACGCGCTCACCTACCGCGCCGCGGACCGCACGCTCACGAGCGAGGAGGTGGAGAAGGCGCACAACCGCCTCGTGACCAAGGTGTGCAAGGCGACCGGCGCCGAGGTGCGCGGCTAGCGTCACAGGGCGCGCGGGGACGGCGGGGCGGGCTTGCCTTCGCCGCCCCTTGATATGAGGTGTTTGGGGAGGGGCTGCGCGCGCGGCCCCTCCCCGCTTGTCGTGGTAGAATCACAAGCAGGTCAAACGATTGATGCGGGCGACGCTTGCGCGCGCTCGCGTGAGAGGCAGTTGATGAGTCCGCAGAACCCCTACGAAGGCCGCACCCCGAACGCCGGCGGCCAGCGGCAGCAGCC
>NZ_JAAVTO010000070.1 GCF_013185065.1 Adlercreutzia sp. ZJ473
CCTCGCGTGCGCGCCGACGCGAGCGACGCGCGAGCATCCCGCCCCGCCCCGCACGCTGCCCGCGCGCCGCGCCCCGCGAGCGCCCCCGGGCCGCCGCTCCCTCGGGAAGCAGCTCGTCGAGCAGGCGCTCGACGCTGGCGCAGAAGGGGTTCGCCAAGGCCACGAGCTCGGAAGGATACCCCGCGCCCAGCAGCTCCTCGACGACGTGCCCGCCCTCCGCGAGCTCGGCCACATGCGCCCCCTGCAGCGCGCAGGACACGTCGATCGAGGTGAAGGGCGCCCCCTTGCCGCAACGGTTCAGCACGTAGGCGAACGAGCCCGTCGCGATGCCGCACCGCACGCACAGCTCGAGCGCATGCTGGCACGCCCGCACCGACGAGGCGCGCTGATCCACCAGAAACAGCGCGCACGAGCTCTGCTCCAGCAACACCACGTGATAGTCAGCCCAGCTCGCGCCTGTGTTCACCACGATGACGTCGAAGCTGCGCGCGAGCTTCGACAGAAGCGCGGGCAGCTCGCGCGCCACCGCGTCGGCCTGCTCGAGCCGCTGCGGGGCGCCCACGAGCACCAGCTCCTCCTGCCCTTCGGCGCCGAGGCACGCCTCGGCGCCGTCCTGCGTGATCAGCTCGTCAAGCGTGGCGGCAGGCTCAAGTCCCGCTAGGTGATGCAGGTCGCCGAACTGCAGGTCGCCGTCGAGCAGCAGGGTGCGCAGGCCGCGCTCGCACGCGAGGAAGGCGGCCAACGTCGCCACCGAGCTCTTTCCCGCACCGCCGCTGCCGCTCACCACCGTGAGCACGAACGCGCTGCGCTCAGCAGAAGTGCTTGCAGGAGCAGCGGGGACGACGCCCGCCTCCACGCCCGCCGCTGCGTCCGGATGCAGCACGGCGTCCACGCTCGCCGCCGTCCCCGCCATCGCCGCCGCACCCGCCGCCTCAGCCATTGTCCCCGCACTCGCCCCTGGAGCCGCGATCGCCCCCGACGCCTCCGAGCTCGCCCCTGGCGCCGCGGTCGCTCCCGCCGCATCAGCAGACCCTCCCGCACCTGCGGGCAAGCGCCGCGCATGCCCGCGCTTCGCGAGCGCGAAGCGCTGCGCGAGCGCGAAGCGCTGCGCGAGCGTCTGCCTGGTGAGCGTGCCCGTCACGCGCGCAGCCTGCGCGCGGCTCAAGGCCGACCCCGACGCCTCGAAGAGCACCAGGTACACGTCCCTCTCGGGATCGTCCTCCCTTATCGCCGCCGCGACGTTGATGCCCTCCATGTCGTCTGACGAGACG
Source organism: Adlercreutzia sp. ZJ473 (assembly GCF_013185065.1). Lineage (GTDB taxonomy): Bacteria > Actinomycetota > Coriobacteriia > Coriobacteriales > Eggerthellaceae > CAAEEV01. Next base: position 1,272 of record NZ_JAAVTO010000070.1, read on the forward strand.
ACCCACACCTCGTCGACGCCCTTCGCCCCTCGCGCAAAGCGGCGCGCCTCCTCGGCGCTCGCGAAGCACTCGAGCCAGGGGAGCGCCTCCACGTTCTCGCCGTCAAGCCCCATGAGCTCGGGATGCCGCAGGCTCTCCGAGTCGGCGCACAGCACGATCCGTCCCATCACGCCCCCTTTCCGCCGCCCTTGCCGGCGGATCCCCCGTCGGGAGCTGCCGTGGGCAGCACGAAGTACAGCTCCAAGTTCTGGGCAGCCGAGACCAGCTCCTCAACTGCGGAAGGGGGAACGGCGAGCGTCACCCACGCCGTCGACCCCGACGAGAGCCCCGCCTCAGAGGCGCTCGTCGCGATGACGAGCGCGCCCGCGACCAGCTTCGACGTGGAGGTCGACCCCACCGCGTACACGTCAGCCCGCATGCCGGGCACCAGCGCGCCGCCGACCGCCTGCACCTCGCGCGCCGGGACGCTCACCGCAGAAAGGCCGTCGGGCACCTCGATCATGGAGTCCGCGGCCTCGAACCGCTTGCTCGATATCACCTCGCCCGCCAGGATGCTCGAGCCCACCTGCTTGCCGACCGCCTCGACCTTGCTCGTCAGCGCACCCTCTGGAAGCAGCGCCGCCACCCACATCTTGGTCTCGACTGACGCATCGTCAAGCACCTCGCCTGCGGAAACGTCCCGCCGCGCCACGCACACCTCGAGCTGGTCGCCGCCGTAGCGCGAAAGCGCCTCGGCGCGCACGGCGCTGGCCTGCGCATCAACCTGAGCCACGTACACGCCCACGCACGCCACGCAGCACAGGCCGCATATGAGCCCCGCTACCAACGATTTGTTTCGCCTCGCCATAAGCACCTGCCTTCTCCCGTCGAGCCCCAGCGTAACGAGCCCGTCTGGCAGATACATGGAAGGAACCTGGCGAATCTCCCCCGGAAATCAGACGGCGTTTCGCCCGCCCGGACGCGGCACGTCATGCGCCCACGCCGCGCTTCGCCCCGAAGAGGCGGCGCATCCTGGCAAGAACGCCCGCCGCGAGCCGCGCCCTCCCAACGCGAAAGCCCTCGCTTCGTCGCGCCTATCTGACATGAATCCCCCGCCAAACGCACCCGCCAGTCCACCCGCTCCGTACCTGCATGCGCACGCTGCCGAAATCCACTTGTATCAGATGTAGATACAAGCTAAGATAACCCCGCGAGTAGAGAGGTCTCGCAAGCCATCGAGCTCAGAAGGGAGCGGGCGCTGCCATGGACACGAAGTTCTCGATCGCCATCCACGTTCTGATCCTCATCTCTGAGTCACCCAAGCCTCTGAGCTCGGAGCAGATGGCGCGCAGCGCGGGCACCAACGCCAGCTACGTCCGCAAGGTCCTCGCAGCGCTCAAGAGAGCCGGCATCGTGAGCAGCAGGCAGGGCGTCGAAGGCTATGCGCTGGCAATTCCGCCCGACCAGCTCCCCCTCCTGCGCATCTACCAGGCCGTCAGCGGGGGACCCGCCTATCACCTCATCGACATTCACCAGAACCCGAGCGACCAGTGCATCGTGGGACGTCACATCAAACCCACGTTGACCAGCGCCTTCGCAAACGTGGAGGAGGCGTTCGCGCGAGCGCTCGAAGAGAAGACGCTTGCCGGCTGCATAACCGACATGCGCATGAGAATCCAAGAACGAGAGGTAGTGCAACCTTAGAACATGAGAACTGGAATCGTTGACGTCGGCGGCGGGCTCAGGGGGATCTACGCCGCCGGCGTGCTGGACTTCTGCCTGGATCGTGGCATAGCATTCGACCTGGGCATCGGCGTGTCGGCCGGAAGCGCGAACCTGGCGTCATTCACCGCAGGTCAGAAGGGTAGAAACAAGGTCTTCTACTCCGAGTACGCGCTGCGCAAGCAGTACATGAGCCTCGGCAACTTCATCAGGAAGGGATCCTACGTCGACCTTGACTACGTGTACGGCACGCTCAGCGACTCGAACGGCGAGAACCCTCTTGACTATCCCGCCCTGCGCGCGAACCCGATGGACCTCTACGTCGTCGCAACGAACGCGCACACGGGAGAGCCGCGCTACTTCGGCAAGGAATACCTCAGCCAGGATGGCTACGACATCCTCAAGGCGTCCTCCGCGCTGCCCTTCGCCTGCCGCCCCTACCCGATAGACGGCATACGGTACTTCGACGGGGCCTTAGGCGACGCCGTCCCCGTGCAGAAGGCCCTCGAGCTCGGCTGCGACAAAGTGGTGGTGCTCCTCACCAAGCCGAAGGACACGGAGCGCACGCCTGGCAAGGACGCGAAGGTGGCGCGCCTGATCAAACGCACGTACCCACAAGCCGCCGCGCGCCTGCGCAGCAGGGCCGCACGCTACAACGCCTCGGTCGCCTTCGCCAAGAAGCTCGAGGCCGAGGGGAGGGCGCTCATCGTGGCACCCGACGACACCTGCGGGGTGGACACGCTGACGAAGGACCGGGAGGCTATCCTGCGCCTCTACGCCAAGGGATACGCCGACGGCGCGGCGATAGAGCGGTTCGTGGAAAGAGCGAACGCCGACGCCGCCTCCACGCGCAAAGCGTAGGGAGCTTCGTCGTCTCGCTCAAGCTGCAAACGCCTTACAGGAACAGCTCGCACTCCTTGCGCTCCTTGCAGGCCTTGCCGATGGCCTTGCTCACAGCAAACGTCAGAAGCCCGCTCACCTTGCGGGAGTTGCTCGGGCACACGCTGACGCAGCGCATGCAGGAAGCGCACTTCGCGGTGTCCGGCGCCTTGGGATTAGCCGCGTCGATGGCGCCCGCCGGGCACTTCGCGGCGCAGACGCCGCACTTCGTACAGCTCGAAGTCGCCTTGGGATACGGGCCGCTCGCACCTGCCTTCTTCTTCGCGTAAGCCGGGCTGCCGGGCAGCGCCGTCGCCATGCCGCGCTCGCCCGCCCCCACCTTCCGCGCGATCTCGGCGGCGAACGCGCGCAGGGCCTTCACGTCCGTCGCGTCGGGCCGCCCCGCTGCGAAGGCGCGCACGACGGAGTGCTCGGCTATCGCGGAAACGGCGGCCACGGCCTCGAAGCCGCAGCCGACGGCCAGGTCGGACAGCTCCAGCAGCGTGTCGTCGTAAGCCCGATTGCCGTACACGCACATCAGCACGCAAGGCGTCCCCGATGCGCGCACGCTCGCAAGGCGCTCAGCCGCCAGCGCCGGCACGCGGCCGCCGAACGACGGCACCGCGATGACGGCGATCTCGGCAGACCCGTCAACCTCGACGGGAGCGAACGCGGGATCCGCCAAGTCGACGAGCTGCGTCACGCTGCCGAGCCCGTCGCACAACGCCGACGCCGCCCGCTCGGTGCCGCCGGTGGGGCTGAACTGAACGAGAACGCACTTCATGAAATCCATCCTTCCCAGGAGCCTGCGGCCCCCGCCTCACACTTGGGAGCCTGTAGGCTCCCCGACCTCACGCGCAAGCTCCGGGTGCAGGTAGCGGTTGCGCTTGAGCGATATCTTACCGTATTGCGTCGCCTCGCGCGGGCAGCGGTGAATGCAGGCCAAGCACTCGCTGCACGCGTCACCTGACCAGGCCGGTCGCCCTCCCTCGAGCCTGATGCTGTTGGTAGGGCATGCCTCGACGCAGGTCCCGCAGCCCACGCAGCGATCCGCCAGCACGTTGAACGGCTTGGTCGAGCGCGGCTTGTCCTGCGTCCCCGTCACCTTGGAGAGCAGGACGCCCACGGGGTTGCGCTGCGCACGCGCCCCGCGTCGCCGTGCGGCCACCGCGCGCGCGACCTCCTCCATCCGAGGCTCCGCCTTCGCAAGCTTCGCCGCGGCGCGCGCCTTGTCAGGAGGGTTGGACACGTAGATGCAGTTCTCGACGCTCGGCACCGCAAAGGCCGCGTCGAGCTCGATCCCGCACGACGCGCGGAGCTCCCGCGCGAAGTACCTCACCTCGTCACCGGGGAAGTACCCGTAGGTGATGACGCAGTAGCAGTAGCCGGGCTTGAACGGCGCGCCGTCAGGCGTGAGGAACGTGACGCCGCGCACGAAGCGGTCGACCGCCGCCGGCGTGGACCAGCGGTACACCGGGAACACGAACCCCAGGTCCTCCCCCTGCCTGACGGCCACCTTGCGCTGCCCCGCCTTGAGCCCCGCGCCCAAATCATAGAGGCGGTCGCCGTTCTCGCGCGCGATCCTGCGCGCAGCGGCGAGGGAGTTCCCCGTTGCGCTGAAGTAGAGAATCATTCCACCCTCCTCGAAAGTCAGAGAGCCGGGGCGGCACCTTGGCGCTCGCCAGCGCCCCGGCGCCCCGGCCGCGGCACATGTCACCAGCCAGCCAGCGCCCCAGCGCTCGCCGGCCGGCCAGCGCCCGCCAATCGGCCGGCGCCCCGGCCCTCGTCAAGCGCCTGCCTTACAGGCCCTTCTCCAGGTACACGACGCCTGGCTTGGTGCCCTCCCAGGCGCTCAGCTCGTAGGCGTGGTAGCCCATGTCCTTGAGCCGCGCCATCTCGCGGGCGGCGGGGCTTGCCGGGTCGTCCAGGTCCCCGTACGTCAGCGCCTCGGTGGTGCAGTTGTACACGCAGTACGGCATGTCGTCCGTCGAGCTGCAGCCGCGGCAGTCGATGCAGCTGGTCTTGTAGACCGGCATCCACTTCATGGACAGGTTCGGCCATTGGCCGGCGGGAACGTCCACCCCGCCGCCGCCGATGGTGCGCACGTACAAGCGGTGCTCGTCGACGGGCAGGTCATAGGCTACCTTGCACGCCAAGGAGCAGGTCCAGCAGCCCAGGCAGCGGTCAACGTTAACCAGAATGGTCTTCGACATCTTACTCACCAGCCTTCCTCACTTCGCACAGGGCATCCCAGATGATCTCCGGCGCGGCGTTCTCCACGAAGAACGAAGCTGAGCGCGGCACCCCGAACGACGCCATCGTCTGGGCGAAGGCGGTGGTGATCGCACCCATCTGAGCGCTTTGGACCTCCCTGGTGTTCTGCGACACCATCAGATGCTGCGGGCAGCTGGAACCAGGGTACTTGTCCTCGTTGAAGCTGTACCACATATGAGCGATGCCGGGGGCGATGTCCTCGCGCAAGCGCAGCGTGGTCTTGATCACGCCGCGCTGGTTGACCACCTCGACCTCGTCGCCGTCCTTCAGGCCGCGCGCCGCGGCCTCCACCGGGTTCAGCGCCAGGCCGCTCTGCGTGGCGGTGGCCAGGCTGACCAGCTCGGGGATGTTGGTGAACTGGCTCTGCATGAAGTACTTGTGGCGTCCGGGATAGAACTGCAGCGGATACTTCTCGCGCGCGGCCTCGTCGTTGACCAGGGCAGGCTCGAAGTCGGCGAACGCCTTGCCGAGCGGCAGGAAGTTCTCGTTGTAGAACTCCACCTTGCCCGACGGGGTGTCGAAGGCGATGCCGCGGTAGTTGTCGAACTGCTCTTCGGCCACGTCGAGGTGCAGGAACTTCGCCTTCTCCAAGCGCTCGACGGTGACGTCGGCCAGCTCGCCTGCGTGCTCGGGATCCTCCTCGGCGGTGAGGGGCGCCTGCAGGTACTGGCCGCTCGTGCCGGGCAGCGAGATCTTGAACTTGGCCCAGAACTCCAGGCTCTTGTCGCCGAACAGGTCGCCGACGCCCGTCGCCTTCGCCAGGCCGGCGAAGATCTGGGCGATGTCGCGCGACTCGCCAACCGGCTCGATGGCCGGCTCGCACATGATGATGCACTCGTTGGGGCCGGGTAGCACCTCCCAGCGCTCGTACGTCGTGGTTTCGGGCAGCACGTAGTCCGCGTACTTGCACGTGTCCGACATGCGGATGTCGACCGCCACGAACAGGTCGAGGTTGGGCAGCACCTGGTTGTACCACATGTCCTTGTTCGGCCAGTTCAGGATCGGATTCGCGTAGGGGTTGATGAGCGCCTTGTACTGCTGCGGCGCATCGGGGTTGCCGAAGCTGTCGATCACGTCGACCCACGGCACCTGGTCGGCGCGGTGGATGTTCTCGTCCGGGTACCACAGCGGGTTGATGTTCAGCTGCGTGGTGGGATAGTAGTCCAGCGGCGAGGGCAGGATCGTCGCGCCCTTCGCGCCCATCTGGCCGGTCAGGTACACCAGCAGGTAGATGGCGCGAGCGGTCTGGGTCGCGTTGGCATAGCGCAGGCCGTCGTAGATGAACATGGTGGTGGGCACGGTCGCGTACTCGCGCGCCAACTCGCGGCACGTCTCGGCGGGGACGCCGGTGACGCCCTCCTGGAACTCGGGGGTGTAGCCCTCGAGGTGGTCGATGAGGAGCAGAAACACCGTGCGGCACGCAATGCCGTTGACCTCGACGGAAGCGCGCAGGTCAGGCGTATGATCACCATAGACGTCGCTCGCGGCGTAGCCCTTCAGGCGCTCCTCCTCGCTCTGCTCGGCCTCGGTTGCCACGCCGCCGGAGGTCGCGCCGATGGAGTCGGTCGCCACCGAGGAGCCGATGGCGCCAACGGCCGCCTTCGCCACGTGGCGGCCGGCGAAGCAGATCTCGCCGGTGTCAACGTCGACGTACACGTACTCGGCGGGGTTGCCGCCCTCCACGACGTCTGAGGCGTGCAGGTAGCGGCCGTTGTCCTCACGCACCAGGTAGGCAGCGGTCGTGCGCTTCACGAGCGCCTCGTCGTTCTGGAGGTTCTCGTCAATGATGGTCTTGGCCATGGCCAGCGCCAGGGCCGCGTCGGTGCCCGACTTGACGGGCACCCAGTGGTCGACCTTGGCCGACGTTACGTCGAAGAGGTTGCTGATGTGCGTGATCTTGCAGCCGCGCTCGCGCGCGTCCATGAACATATGCGACGTCTCGCCCGGACGCGTGAACCCGATGGGGTTGGACGCCCAGATGATGATGTGGTCGTTGCACTCGTTGAGCAGGTAGCGGTTGTTCGAGATGATGCCGTTGAGGTCGGTGAGCGTGGCCAAGATGGTGCTCATGTCGATGGAGGGACCCTCGAGCCTGGTGGCGCCGAACGAGTTCAGGAAGCGCATGGCCAGGTCAAAGTTGGTCGAGCGGTCGCAGCCCGGCACACCGCACCAGAACGTGTTGAGGATGGTGGCGTGCGAGCCGTACTGCTCGGTGATCGCGTTCAGCTTGGCGCCGATCTCCTCGAACGCCTGGTCCCAGCTGATCTCCTCCCATTGGCCGCTTCCGCGCTCTCCTATGCGCTTGAGCGGCTTCAGCAGGCGGTCGTGCGTGTAGGGTATCTTCGCGCTCATGATGCCCTTGCTGCAGATTCGCGGTCCCGGCGCGGGGCTTGGCAGCGGCGCGCGCTGCGTGCGCACGATCTTGCCGTCCCTTGAGTGGACCTCGAGGATGCAATGCTCATGGCAACCGAAGCCCTGACACGGGTTGTAGGTCACCCTCTCCTCGGAGCTAGCCATTCTCGGCTCCCTTCCTCGTCATTTCGCCTGGGTTTTCCCAGGTCTTACGAAGAAGTCTAGATACCGTGCGGCCGTGGGAAAAATAGGGATGCGCGATGCGGAGGGACAGGCGATGTTTGCTCGCTATCACGATTCGCAATAGGCGGTATTGCGAGTCTCGCGCCCAAGGTCACGCCAAGGGTTTTTCGCTAAAATAGGCGAGGGGGGAGGATGCCATGAACATTGAGTCTCTGAGGGAATTCATCGTCTTCAGCAGGTACCTGAACTTCAGCAAGGCCGCGCTGCACCTTAACCTCGCGCAGCCGACCCTGAGCAGCCATATCGCGAACCTGGAGAAGGAGCTCGGCTTCAAGCTCGTCGTGCGCGAGCAGCCCGTCAGGCTCACCATGGCGGGCAAGCGGTTCTGCACTGACGTCAAGGGCATCCTCGAGGACCTTGACGAGGCCGTCTCGTCCTGCCGGCAGATGTCCGACAACTCGGGGGTCATCACCTTCGAGCAGCCTATTCGCATCAACGGGTTCGGGCGTGCGATCGACCGCCTGGTGCTGCTGTTCAGGAAGGAGAACCCCGGCATCGACGTCAAATGGACGAGCCACAAGGGCACGACGTTGATCGACGCCCTCGCGGCCGGGCGCGTCGACGGCGGATTCTCCGCCACCAACATGGCGGCGGAGCTTGACGCCGAGCAGTCCGCCCTCGTGAGCCTGACGCCCCTACCCCACATCGACCCGGGGGAGTTCTACCTTTGGATGCACCAGTCCAACCCGCTGTGCGCTTGCGAGTCGATCAGCGTCGCCAGCCTGAACGGCTGCTCGTTTCTGATCCCCTCGTCAGTGGCCTACCTGCCGCTCGAGTCGCTGGCGCGCGCCGCCTCGGAGAAGTTCGGCATCCAAATCAGCTGCTCATGCTGGCCGGGAAGCTACGAGGAGTGCATCCTCAACATCTCCCCGAAGGAGGTCATGCTCGTCAACGACGAGGAGCGCCTGGAGCCGGCCTATGCCGTGGTGGACAACCGCTGCTTCAAGAAGGTCAGCGGCATCGAGGAGTTCATCACCCCGTGCTTCGTCTCGAGCGCATCCAACCGCAACCCGGCCCTGCGCCAGTTCGAGGAGTTCCTCGCGAAGCTCTGAGCGGCGCAGGCGAGCGAAGCTCCCGCCGAACCAACCGAATGAGAGAAGGCGGCAACAACAGCCTCGCCTCGTCCTCCTGAGCAGCAGTCGGACATCGAAGCGCACGGTGACGCGCAGGGATCAGGCGCCGGGCGGAAAAGACACGGCATGGCCGTTACCGACAACGATGCTTTTTCATCCACCCCTCAGGTGATCTTGGATGAAAAAGGGTCGTTGTCGGCGATTTCCAGGGGAAAGTGGATGCGAAAGCGCTGTTGTCGGTGGTTTTCGGGGCTCGAATCGCCGATAACGGGCGTTTTCCATCCAGCTTTTCAAAACCGTGGATGAAAATAGGTTGTGTACCGATTGTTGGTGTCATGACTGCGTTTGGGAGGTGCGGGCTTTAGCCCGCCCGAGCAAACGCAGCACTGCCCAGAACTAACTACATATTACACTATTGACATCATGCCGCCCTTCCGA
>NZ_JAAVTO010000007.1 GCF_013185065.1 Adlercreutzia sp. ZJ473
GTGGCTTCGGCGTGTGGGCGAGGCGCGCGAACGAGCTGCGCGAGCGCCCGCGCCGCCCGAGGCCGCGGGCTCGCTAGAGGCGCGCGAACGCGCGACGGGCCGCCTCGGCGGTGGCGTCGACGTCGGCGCGCGTGTGGGCGGCCGACATGAACAAGGACTCGAACTGGCTCGGGGCCAGATACACCCCGTCGCGGCGCAGGTCGGCGTAGAAGCGCGCGAAACGCGCCGTGTCAGAGCGCGTCGCCGACGCGAAGTCGACGACGGGACCCTCGGTGAAGAAGAGCGAGAACATGCCGCCGACCGCGTTCACGCTCACCGGCACGCCCGCCGCGCGCGCGCCGTCCTCGAGGCTGCGCGCGAGGGCTTGCGTGAGCTCGAAGACGCGCTCGTAGACGCCCGGCTCGCGCAGGAGGCCGAGCGTGGCGAGGCCCGCCGCCGTGGCGAGCGGGTTGCCCGAGAGCGTCCCCGCCTGGTAGACCGGCCCGAGCGGCGCGAGCTGCTCCATGATCGCGCGCCTTCCGCCGAAGGCCGCCAGGGGAAGCCCGCCGCCGATGATCTTGCCGAGGCACGTGAGGTCGCCCTCGACGCCGAAGCGCTCCTGCGCCCCGCCGCGCCCCACGCGGAAGCCCGTCATGACCTCGTCGACCACGAGCAGGCTCCCGTAGGCGTCGCAAAGCCTCCGCAGGCCCGGAAGGAACTCCTCATGAGGAAGCACCACGCCCATGTTGCCTGCGACGGGCTCGACGATCACGCAGGCGATCTGCTCGCCGTAGCGCTCGAAGAGCGCGCGCGTGCCCTCGAGGTCGTTGTAGCGCGCGACGAGCGTGCCTGCCGCGACGCCCTCCGCTATGCCAGCCGAGGTGGGCACGCCGAGCGTCAGCGCGCCGCTGCCCGCCTTGACGAGGAGCGCGTCGACGTGCCCGTGGTAGCAGCCCTCGAACTTCAGCACCATGTCGCGCCCCGTCACGCCGCGCGCGAGGCGCAGCGCGCTCATGGTCGCCTCGGTGCCCGAGCTCACGAAGCGGATCATCTCGAGCGCGGGCATCGCGTCTCTGATCTCGCGTGCGAGCTGCGTCTCGGCCTCGGTCGGCGCGCCGAAGCTCGTGCCGCGGCGTGCGGCCTCGCACACCGCGCGCACGACGCGCGGATGCGCGTGGCCCATGATGAGCGGGCCCCACGATCCCACGTAGTCGATGTAGCGGCCTCCGTCGACGTCCCACAGATACGCACCTTCGCCGCGCTCGATGAACAGCGGGTCAGCGCCCACGGCGCGCGCCGCGCGCACGGGCGAGTCGACGCCACCCGGGATGACCTCGCACGCCTGCGCGAAGGCCCACGCGCTTCCGCTGGCTGGCAAGCCCGGGGCCGCGGCGCGCCCGCCGTCCGGCCGGCGCATCAGAGCGCCTCCTCGCGCAGCCAGCGCGCGGCGTCGAGCGCGTGGTAGGTGATGATCATGTCGGCGCCCGCGCGCTTCATGCCCACGAGCAGCTCGGTGACCACGCGCCGCTCGTCGAGCCAGCCCGCGAGCGCGGCCGCCTTCACCATCGCGTACTCCCCGCTCACGTTGTAGGCGACGACGGGCAACTGCGAGGCGAGGCGCGCACGCCACATGATGTCGCCGAACGCCAGCGCCGGCTTGACGATGATCATGTCGGCGCCCTCGTCCACGTCGGCGCGGATCTCGCGCAGGGCCTCGTCGCCGTTGGCGGGGTCCATCTGGTAGGTCTTGCGGTCACCGTGCTGCGGCGCCGAGCCCGCCGCGTCGCGGAAGGGGCCGTAGAACCCCGAGGCGTACTTGGCGGCGTAGGACATGATGGCCACGTGCTCGAAGCCGGCGCCGTCGAGGGCCGTGCGCAGGGCGGCCACACGCCCGTCCATCATGTCGGACGGCGCGACGACGTCAGCGCCCGCGCGCGCCTGCGACACGGCGGTCCGCGCGAGGAGCTCGACGGTGGGGTCGTTCTCGACGATGCCGTCGCGCACCACGCCGCAGTGGCCGTGGTCGGTGTACTCGCACAGGCACACGTCGGCGATGACGACGAGGTGGGGGTGGCGCTCCTTGATGAGGCGGATGGCCCGCTGCACGATGCCCGCCTCGTCGTAGGCGCCGCTTCCGAGCGCGTCCTTGCGCTCGGGGATGCCGAACAGGATGACCGCGGGGATGCCGAGGTCGGTCACCTCGGCGAGGACGGGCTCGAGCCTGTCGAGCGAGTAGCGGCACACGCCGGGCATCGAGGCGACGGGCTCGCAGACGCCCTCGCCCTCGCGCACGAAGAGCGGGTAGATGAGGTCGGTCACCCGCACGTGGTTCTCGCGGACCATCGCGCGCAGGGCGGCCGAGGAGCGCAGGCGGCGGTGGCGCACGGCGAGCTTCATGAGACGCCTCCCAGCTCGCGCTCGGCGAGGCGCGCGAGCGCGGACACGGTGGGCTCGCCCGCCTCGGCGGCGCACGCCATGTCGAGCTCGCGCACCGTCTGCGTGGTGACAGGGCCGATGGAGAGGAGCTTCACTCCCTCGAGCAGGCCGAGCTCGCCCTCGAGCGCGTCGCGCAGGTTGCGCGCCGTCGAGGAGCTCGTGAGCATGATCGCGTCGACGCGGCCCGCGCGCAGGGCGCTGACGAGCGCCTCGCGGCTGCTCTCGTCGGGCACGTTGCGGTAGACCGGCGCCTCGGCGACGATGACGCCGCGAGGCGCAAGGCCGTCCTGGATGACGGAGCGCGCGTGCTCGGCGCGCACCACCAGGACGCGCTCGCCGGGGCGCGTCATGTGCTCGAGCAGCGAGAGCAGGCCCTCGGCGCTCCCCTCTTCGGGGACGATGACGCCCTCGGCGCCGCGGGCGGCGAGCGCCTCGGCCGTGGCGGGCCCGACGGCCACGGCGCGCGCGGTGAGCGCGCTCAGGTCGCGCGCGCCCGCATGGGCGGCGAGCGCCTCGGCGAAGTACCGCACGCCGTTCACGCTGCAGAACACCACGTGATCGAAGGAGGAAAGCTCGTCGAGCGCGCATCTGACGAGCTCGGTGACGCCCGTCGGCTCGAGGCGGATCAGCGGGCGCTCCTCGACCGTCGCGCCGAGCTGCTCGAGCTGCCGCGAGAGCTTCGACGCCTGGCAGCGCGCCCGCGTGACCACCACGTGCTTGCCCGCGAGCGGGCGGGTGGCGCGCCAGGCGAGCTCGGCGTGCAGGCGCGCGACCTCGCCGACCACGATGGTGGCAGGGCTTGCGAGCCCGCTTGCCGCGACGTCGGCGCCAAGCGCGCCGAGCGTCGAGGTGACCACGCGCTGCCCCGGCCACGTGCCGCGCTCGACCACCGCCGCGGGCGTGGCGGCGCCCATGCCGCAGCGCATGAGGTTTTCGCAGATCAAGTTGATGTTGCGCATGCCCATGAGGAAGATGAGCGTCCCGCCGACCCGCGCCAGGCCCTCCCAGTCAACCGCCGAGGCGAGCTTGTCGGGCGCCTCGTGCCCCGTCACCACCGTGAACGTCGACGACATGCCGCGGTGCGTCACGGGGATGCCGGCGTAGGCCGGCGAGGCGACGGCCGCCGTCACGCCCGGCACCACCGCATACGGGACACTTGCCGCACGCAGCGCGAGCGCCTCCTCGCCGCCGCGCCCGAACACGAACGGATCGCCGCCCTTGAGGCGCACGACGAGCTTGCCGGCGCGCGCGTGCTCGAGCAGAAGCGCGTTGATCTCGTCCTGGGAGAGCGTGTGGCGCTCGGGCGTCTTGCCCACGTACACGCGCTCGCAGCCCGCCGGCGCCATCGCCACGAGCTCGCGCGCCACGAGGCGGTCGTACACGAGCACCTCCGCGCGCTCCACCCACTGCCTGCCCGCAAGCGTCATGAGGCCCGGATCCCCCGGACCTGCGCCGACGAGCACCACCTTGCCGCATTCCGGCATGCAGCCCACCTCCTCACATCGCGCGCACGTCGCGCATGATCTCGTCTGCCCCGCGCCGAAGCGCCGCGCGCGCCGCCTGCGCGCCCACGTCCTCGGGGTCGGGCCCCGAGACGCTCACGCGCACGCAGCGCTCTCCGCCAAGGCCGAACACGGCCGCGTCGAGCGTGATCGCGCCGCGCGCGCAGGTCGCGTGCGCGCCGAGCGGCGTCTGGCACCCTCCCTCGAGCGCCCCGAGGAACGCGCGCTCGGCCCGCGCGGCGCGCTCGCTCGCCTCGTGGTTCACGCAGCGCAGGACCTCGAGCACCTCGGGGCGGTCCTCGGCGCACTCGACGGCGATCACGCCCTGCCCTGGCGCGGGGAGCATGGCGTCGAAGGGAAACGCCTCGGTGACGCGGTCCTGCCACCCGAGGCGCTCAACGCCTGCGGCTGCGAGCACGATGCCCGCGGCATGCCCCTCCTGCAGCTTGCGCCAGCGCGTGTTGAGGTTCCCGCGCAGCTCGACGCAGGCGAGGTCGGGACGCAGGCGCTTGATCTGCGCCGTCCGCCGCAGGCTCGACGTGCCGACGCGCGCGCCCTCGGGAAGGCGCGCGAGCGGCGTGCCGTCACGGCTGAGGAACACGTCGTGCGCGTCGGCGCGGCTGCCGTAGGCGCCGATGCGCAGGCCGGCGGGAAGCACGGTCGGCAGGTCCTTCAAGCTGTGCACGGCGACGTCGATCTCGCGCGCGAGGAGCGCCTGCTCGATCTCGACCGTGAAGAACCCCTTGTCCGCCACCGAGGGCAGAGGCGTCGCCAAATCGAGGTCGCCCTTGGTGTCGAGCGTGACAACCTCCACCTCAAGCTGCGGAAACGAGCGCTCGACCTGGGCCTTCACCCATTCGGCCTGCCAGAGCGCGAGCTGGCTTCTCCGCGTGCCCACCTTGAGCGTCCTCATCGCACGACCTCGCTCCCCTTACGCGCAGCCTCGCCCTCCTGGCGCGCGGCCGCGCCTTCCCCGCACGCGCCCGCCGTGCCGCCCGGCAGCACCTCGGGCGGGAAGCCGAACAGCTCCTGCAGCACGCCGGCGCACTCGCGCGCCCGCGGCGTGCCCGCGCAAGCGTTGAGCGCCTCGACGGGGCTGCGCACGATCTGGTCGACGATCGTCGTCGCCAGGACGTCCACGGCGTGCCGCTGCGAGGAGGAGAGCCCCTTGAGCTTGTCGGCAGCCGCCTCGAGGCGCTCGGCCTTGACGCCGTCGGCGTAGCGGCGCAGCGCCGCGATCACGGGCACGAGCTCGAGCGCGCTGATCCAGCGCGTGAAGTCGGCGAGCTCCTCGTCGATGAGCGCCCGCGCGCCCGCCGCCGCCTGCATGCGCTCGAACAGGCCCCGCTCGGCCGCGTCGCGCAGCTCGTTGATGTTGTGGAGCGACACGCCGGGCAGGTTGGCGACCGCCGGCTCGACGTCGCGGGGGATGGCCATGTCCACGAGGAGCAGGGGCCGCGCCGGGCGCGCGGCCATGACGCGGCGCACCATGTCCTCGGTCACGAGGCACGTCTTCGCCGAGGTGGCGGAGAACACCACGTCAGCCTTGGCCAGGCACGATTCCACCTCGTCGAGCGGATGGGCGGTGAAGCCGTGCGCGCAGGCGAGCTCGCGGGCGCGCACGAGCGACCGGTTCGCCACCATGACGACGGGAAACTCGTGCGCTGCCAGGTACTTCGCCGTGAGCTCGCTCATCTCGCCCGCGCCGAGGACGAGCGCGCGCTTGTCATGCACGTCACCGAACTCCCGCACGGCCAAGTCGACCGCGATGCGCCCCACCGAGACCGAGAAGCTCCCGAGCAGCGTCCGGGAGCGCGCCTTCTTGCCCAGGTGCAGCGCGCGCTGGAACCACGCGTTGCACAGCTTGTCCGCCGCCTTCGCCTCGCACGACGCCTGGTAGGCGCGCGACACCTGCCCGAGTATCTCCGCCTCGCCCACGATGAGCGAGTCGAGGCCGGACACCACCTCGAACAGGTGGCGGTAGGCCGCCTCGTCGGCGTACGAGTAGAGCGCGCCGAGCAGACGCGCGCGCGCCTCTTCGCTGCCGTCGGCGCAGCGCTCGACCAGGTAGCGCCTGATGCCCTCGGCGGCGTCGAGGCCGTCAGGGCAGGTGGCGTAGATCTCGAAGCGGTTGCAGGTGCTCAAGACGACGACGCCGCCCGCGCCGCAGGCGCGCTTGACGTCGAGCGCGGTTCGCTGCACCGCGGAATGGTGCACGCTGAGCCTCTCGAGCAGGTCGATGGGCGCGCTCTTGATGTTCGCCCCGACAACCACACCGCGCGTTGACTCCATGCCGACGCCCCTTCCTCCTCGTCATCTGACTCCCGCCTGGCCTTGCCGCCCGCGCCGCAGGCGGTGCTACGGGGGATGCTCGCGCCCACCGCGCGCCCGCGCCCTTGCGCGCCCGCGCCGCAGGCGCTACAGGAACTCCAGGTAGGGCTGCTCCATGCTCACCAGGGCGTTCACCATGAGCTCGACCAGCCCGGTGTAGTGCACGTTGTACTTCGCCGTGACCTTGTACGCCTTCAGGATGTCGCGGATCGTGCCCTTGCAGTTCGAGCAGGGCGCGCACACGCACTTGAGCACGCTCGGGTCGGAGAACTCGTCCCCGAAGGCGTTGATGATCTGCTCGAGCTTCTTGCGCGCGCTCACCTTGTCGCGGAAGTCGCCGAAGTTGTAGGAGTTCATGATGGCGAACCCGCTGCCGCCGCCGCAGCAGTAGTTGTCGACGCCGTGCGGCGTCATCTCGCGGAACTGCGGCGCGATCGCGCGCAGGATCTCGCGCTGGGGCTGCACGATGCCCATCTGGCGCACCATGTTGCACGGGTCGTGCAGCGTTATGGGGAAGTCGTTCTTCGACGGGTCGAACGCGAGCCTGCCCTCGCGCACGAGCTGCGCCATGAGCGGCAGGAAGCTCTCCACGGGGACCTTGTCCTCGCTCGCCGCCATGCGGTCGGCCGCCACGCCGATGGCCTTGTGCGCGTGCCCGCACTCGCCCACCACGATGCGCTTCACGCCGAGCTTCTTCGCCACCTCGAACTGCGCGAGCGCCACCTTCTTCGCCTGCACGTCGTCGTACCAGATGCCGTAGTTCACGCCGTCGTACCCCATGAGCTCGGAGCTGAGCGTCCAGCTCACGCCCGCCTCGTCGAGCAGGATGGCGAAGGCCGCCGGGTTGTCCGGCCACGCGATGAACTCGCCGGCGTTGTGGAGGAGCAGCACGTCGGCGCCCTCCTTGTCGATGGGGAACTTCACGGCGCGGCCCGTGCGCTCCTCGATGTCCTCCTCGATGAACTCGATGGTGTCGAGCAGCGCCGGGCGCGTGAGGCCCGTCGTCGAGCCCACCTCGAGCTGCAGGACCGTGCCCTTCTTGTGCACGGGCGTCGGCGCGATGCCGAGCTCCTGCGAGAAGAGCTTGCGGATCTCCTTCGCGGCCAGGCCGTTGTCGAGCCCGAGCGGGCATGCCTGCGCGCAGCGGCGGCACAGGTTGCAGCGGTACGCCATCTCGCCGAGGCGCGCGATGGACTCCCAGCTCACGTCCACGTCGGCGCCCACGAAACCGCCGAGCAGCTTGCCCGAGGGGGTGAAGTGCCTCTTGTACATGCGTCGCAGCACGTCCACGCGGTAGCTCGGGCGGTAGATCTCGTCGCCGTTGCTCGCCTGGAAGATGTGGCACGCCTCCGAGCAGGTGTTGCACTTCGCGCAGAACTCGGTGACGAGCTGCAGGGGCTGCAGGGCCCCCTTGTTGGCGTCCTGGAAGAGCTTCTCCAGGCCGACGAGGAACTTCTCGACGAACTCGTCTTCCTCCTCCTGCGTCTCGGGGCGCTTGAGCGTGTCGAGCGCGATGAATCCGTCGAGCGACGCGCAATGCTCCTCCGCCCACCCGGGCTTGAGCTCCTTGAACTTCGGCTCAAGCCCGTTTGCGTCATAGGGGGAAGGAAGGGTCATGAGATCGTCGACGGGAGAGAGGACGTCGACGTCTCGGGAGATGTCGCTTGCTTTGAGGTGCTTGGTGTTCACGGACATGGGCTACTCCTCCGATGCGCTGGGGTCGGTCTGCGTGGGGCGGGTGTGCGGGGCCGACCACGCGGTCTGCGCGGGCGCGGCGGCCGCGGCGCGCATGTTGCGCTCGACCTTGCTCCCGGGAAGGTTGGGGTCGTTGTCCCAGAGGACCCGGTGGAACGAGAAGAACTTCCCCGCGTAGTGCCCCATCTTGCTCACGGGGATGTAGACCATCATGACGCCGAGGAGCACGAAGTGGACCATCACCAGGGCGGGAAGCTCGACGACGCTCAACGTGAGCACCTGCGCGGCGACGTCGTAGACGTTCGCGCCGGTCGTCCACGAGGCGATGCCCGTGACGAGCACGGCGAGGATCAGCACGAGGTTGAAGTAGTCCGCCGGCGCCATGTACACGCGGGATGCCTCGTCCGTCAGGCGGCGCACGAGCAAAAGCACGGTGCCGACGGCGGCGAACGCGAACCCGAGCTCGCCGACGACGTTGATGACGGCGATCACGAAGTCAGCGCGCACGAACGCGCCGAGGATGAGCAGCACCGACCAGCCGAACAGGACGTAGACGCCCGCGTGGAACAGAAACGAGGCCCACCACAGGGAGCGCTGGCGCTCGAAGAGCGTCTTGATGAAGAACATCTCTTTCATGATCTCGACGACCTCGGTGGAAAGGCTCGTGGTGCGCTCCTTCGCCCACCACTCGCTCTCCTCGAAGTACGAGCCGCCGTAGCGCACCTTGTCCGCCCCTTCCTTGGGGACGGGGTACAAGTCGAAGCGGCCGTGGGTGGAGAGCCTTGAGTACTTCCAGAACTTGAGCGCGCTGAGCACGAGGAAGCCTGCGAGCGCTGCGAGGAGAAGAACCGAAACGAGCGTAGCACCATCCATGTGAACCCCCTTCTCGAACTTTGGCGCAGTCGGACCGACCAGCTCGTACCAAAGTTTTGCAATCCCAACGCTAAAGCACGTTAAAGGGGTTGTAAAATGGGAATATGCAATCGAGCAATAGCTTATTTCAATCGCTCGATAAGTTATTCCCAGCTATACACTTCGCCCGCTATGAACTATTTTAATGGCGGCACGTAAACGAGATGTAAGCGAAACGTAAGCGCAAGACGACTGAGATTCGAGCCCGGCGCGCGACACCGATGAGATCGTTTGGGCCGTTCGCGCGTTCGACCCGTCTTCCTCCCCCGCCAAGTAGCGAAGGGAAAGGGGTTATCGTGAGTTCTCTGGAGCAGTTCATCGTGTTCAAAGAGGTCGCCGAGACAGGAAACATCACGCAGGCCGCGCGGCACCTGCACATCAGCCAGCCGAGCGTCAGCATCCAGCTCCAGAACCTGGAGAAGGAGTACGGCGCGTGCTTCTTCGAGCGAACCAACCGCGGCGTCACGCTCACCGAGTTCGGACGGGTCTTCTACAAGAGCATCGTCCACGTCATCCAGACGATGAACGAGACGAAGGAGACCATCCTGTCTCTGACGGAGAACCAGAGCAGCTGCATCCACGTCGGCGCCACGCTCACGATCGGCGAGTACCTGCTGTCGCACATCATGTCGATCAACACGCCGCAGGGCAAGCCGCCCCTGCGCTTCAACGTGCTGGTGGCGAACACGCTCATGATCTCGCGTTCCATCCTTGACAAGAAGTTCAACATCGGGCTGGTGGAGGGGCCGGTCCCCTATGACGAGAACCTCGTCATCGAGCAGTTCTGGAGCGACGAGCTCGTCATCGCGGTGCCGATCGACCATCCGTGGAGCAAGCGGATCGAGGTGTCGTTCGAGGAGCTCAAGAGCGAGAACCTCATCCTGCGGGAAGTGGGCTCGGGCACGCGCAAGGTGATGGAGATGGCCATGGCGAAAAACGGCCTCGACGCCGACGAGCTCACCGTCGTCGCCGAGCTCAGCAGCATCCAGGCCATCAAGGACACCGTCATGGCGGGACTCGGCGTCACCGTCATCTCGGCGCTCGCCGTGCAGGAGGAGTGCCGCCACAAGCGCCTCTCGATGCTGAAGCTGCGCGACTGCCCGCTCGAGCGGCCGCTGAACATCCTCACGAACTGCAAGAGCATCCTCACGAGCGACGAGGAGTGGTTCCTCTCGCGCCTCCGCTCGAAGGACACGCTGCGCGCCCTCATCCCCGCCCCGTTCCTGCCGTGAGATGAGGGGGGGGTGGCGCGAAGTTTATCATGCGCTTGAATTAGGGTAAACGCTCACATATCATTGTTTTATGTGAGCGTTTACCCTAATATGCCCTCTATGAAGACAGCGGTGATGACATACCGGCAGGCACTTGCGAAGGCGGGATCCGACTACCGCTTAGAGAGAATGCTCGACGCTGGAGAGCTCCACAAGATCGAGCGTGGCGCGTACTCGACGATCGCTCACCCTGATCCGCTCGTCATAGCGCACGTGCTTTACCCTGATGCGGTCATCACGATGGACAGCGCCCTCTACGCGTACGGACTCACCGACGTCATTCCCGACAAAGTTCACCTCGCGACAAGCAGGAGGTCCACGCGCATCAGCAGGTCAGACTACCAGCAGTACTTCACCGAAGATGCCCTTCTGGACCCAGGCGCCATCGAGGTCGAGCGCGACGAGGGCCCCGTGCGCGTATACAACCGCGAGCGAATGCTCGTGGAGGTCATGCGACGGCAGGCAAAGCTCCCCCTCGACTACTACAAGGAAATCATCAACTCTTACCGCCGCGTTGCCCATGATCTCGACATGCGTCTAGTGGAAGACTATATTGATTTGTTCAAGAAGCGGGACTTCATGTTTGACATACTCCAAAGGGAGGTGCTCTAGATGAATGACCTTGCGAAGATGAGGGACTCCTACATCGGGGATGGGCTCAAGCACGCACAAGCAGAAGCGAGAACGGCACAGGACGCCATGCTCGACCTGATAGCCAAGTCAACGCTGTCCAAAAGCATCACCATCAAAGGCGGCGTGCTCATGCAGCATGTTTCGAAAGATGCCCGTCGCGCAACCACCGACTTTGATCTTGATTTCGTGCGCTATCCCATAACCGACAGCTCGATAAGAAAGTTCGTGAGAATCCTCTCAGATGGCGCATCCGACTTCTCGATAAGGGTATCCGGCGAAATCGAGGAGCTCAAGCACCAGGATTATAGCGGCAAGCGCGTCCATGTCGTCATATCGGATGCCTGCGGCAACGCCATCAAAGCCAAAATAGATATCGGAGTCCACCACCTCGTCTCACCCGAGCTCGAGGAGATCTGCTTCGATCTCGGCAAGCTCGAAGAATCTGTGACGCTGCTCGCTGACAGCGGAGAGCAGGTTGTTGCCGAGAAGCTTCGATCCCTGCTCCGCATTGGTGCTGCGTCTACGCGCTACAAGGACATCTTCGACATCTACTACCTGCTGTGCATCAAAGGCGTTCGCGCAAGCGAACTCGATCAGGCAATACGGGCGCTG
This sequence comes from Adlercreutzia sp. ZJ473, assembly GCF_013185065.1. GTDB lineage: Bacteria > Actinomycetota > Coriobacteriia > Coriobacteriales > Eggerthellaceae > CAAEEV01. The sequence goes on from NZ_JAAVTO010000007.1 coordinate 11,372, forward strand.
ATCTTCGACGATGAGAAAATGCGCGAGAACGACTACCCGAGCATCGCGAGAAGGCTCACCCGCATCCTCAATGACCGTCGGTTCAGGAACCAGCTTTCGAAGGCGAAGAACGACTGGCTTGAGATTTCACCCAGCAAGGTAACCGACGCGATCATCGAATACTTCTCATAGCCAATCAACTTGGCTGCACAACGAAAGCAGGTCAGAAGGCGAACCTTCTGACCTGCTGATTTAGCTGGTCGGGTTGACAGGATTTGAACCTGCGACCCCTTGACCCCCAGTCAAGTGCGCTACCAAACTGCGCCACAACCCGTTGATTGCCCGAGCTTCAAAAACCGCTCTCGCTCAAGCAGCTTGTCTATAATAGCGCTACTCGCCCACGCGTTCAAGGAAAATTTTTCCAAAGAGGAAAAATTCACGCGATCGCAGCGAGCGCATGCTTAGGCGGCGTAGAGGTCACCGGGGTGCAGGACCTTGAAGCCCGCCTCGTCGAGCGCGCCCATGACGGACTCGGGAGCCTTGAGCGCCAGCGTCGCCACGCCGTTCGCGCCGATGAAGCAGTAGCTGTACTCGATGTTCACGCCCAGCTTGTCGAGCGCGGCGAACACGCCGGCCAGACCGCCTGGAACGTGCGGCACCTCGACGGCAACCACCTTCGCGAGGCTCGCCGTGAAGCGCGCCTGGGAGAGCGCCTCGATGGCGCCCTTGGGGTTGTCGCAGATGATGCGCACGATGCCGTAGTCGGTGGTGTCGGCGAGCACGAGCGAGTGCATCTGGATGCCGGCGTCGCCCAGCGTGCGGCACAGCGCCGTCAGGCGGCCCTCTTCGTTACCGAGAAAGACGGTGAGCTGATCGATCATTATTTCTCCTCCTCGCTGCGCAGGTCGACGATGCGCACGGCCTTGCCCTCCGAGCGCGTGATGGTGTAGGGCTCGACGACCTTGACCTTGATCTTGGTGGCGAGCTCGTCCTTGAGCGCCTGCTCGAGGCGGCGCTGCAGGTCCTCGATCTTGCGGATCTCGTCCATCGGGAAGTCGGGGTTGATCTCGATCTTGAGCGTGGCCACGTCGAGGCTGTTCTCGCGCGTGAGCTCGATCTGGTACCAGTCGGCGATCTCCTCGAAGCCCGTGCACACGTTCTCGATCTGTCTCGGGAACACGTTCACGCCGCGGATGATCATCATGTCGTCCGTGCGGCCGTGCAGGCGGTCGATGCGGCGATGGGTGCGTCCGCAGGCGCACTCGCCCGGGATGATGCGCGTGATGTCCTTGGTGCGGTAGCGGATGACCGGCGTGGCCTCCTTGGTGAGCGTCGTGATGACGAGCTCGCCCCACTCGCCGTCGGGCACCGGCTCGTGCGTCTCGGGGTCGAGGATCTCGATCCAGAAGTGGTCCTCGGCCACGTGCAGGCCCGTCTGCTCCATGCACTCGATGGCCACGCCCGGGCCCATGACCTCGGTCAGGCCGTACACGTCGAGCGCCTTGTAGTCGAGCTTCTCCTCGAGGTTCGCGCGGAACTGGTTCGACCACGCCTCGGCGCCGTGGATGCCGGCCTTCAGGTGGAAGTCCTTCTTGGGGTCGAGGCCCATCTCGATGGCGGTGTCGGCGATGTACATGGCGTAGCTCGGCGTGCAGCAGATGATGGAGGAGCCCATGGACTGCAAGACCTTGATCTGGCGCTTCGTGTTGCCAGCCGACATGGGGATGGTCATGGCGCCGGCGTTCAGGCCGCCGTAGTGCGCGCCGAGGCCGCCCGTGAACAGGCCGTAGCCGTAGCACACGTGAACGATGTCGTTCTCGTCGCCGCCCGCGTAGCCGATGCCGCGCGCGAAGCAGTCACCCCAGACCTTGAGGTCGTTCTCGGTGTAGCCGCTCACCGTCGCCACGCCGGTGGTGCCCGAGGACATGTGGATCTCCTTCACCTCGCTCTTCGGCAGCGCGAAGAGGTCGTAGGGATAGGCGTCGCGCATGTCCTGCTTGGTGGTGAAGGGCGCGCGGCGCAGGTCCTCGAAGGTCTCGAGCGCGTAGGGGTCGAAGCCGACGGCGTCGAAGTTCTCCTTGTAGAATGGGATCTTCTCGTAGCAGTAGACCACGGCTTTCTTGAGCCGCTCAAGCTGGAGCGCCTCAAGCTCCGCTCGGTCCATGTGGGTGATTTCGTCTTGGTAGGCCACTGTAGTCGTTCTCCTTGTCCATGATCTATCTTGGATGTATGCCCCGCCTCCTTGGCAAGGGATTGAGCCTATTATAGGCGCACGAAAGCGCGATGAGGCGCATAAGATGGCGCAGATGCGCAAATGGGCGCCGTAAGCGCGCCTGCGCTACGAGCCCCGTGGCGCGAGCGCTCTGTCGCGCGCTTGCGCCACGGGCGCTGCGCCTCAAGTGCTACACCACGAGTTGTACCGCGTGCGCTCTGCCACGCGGCCGAGCCACGAGCCCTCCATCACGCGTTATACCACGAGCTTGGGGAAGGTCATCTCGAAGCGGGCGCCCCCGTGCGGCGCGTTCGACGCGCGCAGGGTGCCTCCCTGGGCGCTCACGAGGGCGAGTGCGAGCGAGAGGCCCACGCCAAAGCCCTCGGAGGTGCATGCGACTTCGGATGCGGCGCCATGCGCGGGTGCAGGCGCGGTTTCCGGCGCGGTTCCACAGACGGCTTTGGACGTGGTCCCACGCGCGGTTTCTTGCACGGCCCCGCAGACGGCTTCGGACGTGGTCCCGCACGCCCCGCCGTGCGCAGCCCCGTGCGTCCCGCGGTAGAAGCGCTCGAACACGTGCGGCAGGTCCTCGGGCGCGATGCCGGCGCCCGTGTCCTCCACCACGATGCGCGTGGCGAGGGCGTCTTCGGCGGCACGCACGAGCACCCGCCCGCCCGCGGGCGTATGCTCCATGCAGTTCTTCACGATGTTCTCAAGCGCCTCGGCGCTCCAGCGCGCATCGCCCTTGAAGCTCGCCTCATAAGGGCAGTCGACCTCGAGGCGCACGCCGCGCAGGTCGAGCGCCGCCGCGAGCGGGGACGTCGCGCGCGCCACCACGTCACCCACGCGCACGGGCGCATGCTCGACCGTGAGCGCCCCCGCGTCGACCTTCGCCATCTTGAGCAGCGAGGTCACGAGCCACGCCACGCGGTCGGAGAGCGTCTCCACCTCGCGCACGAGGCGCTTGCGCTCGCGGGCGTCGTCTGCGTGCTCGAAGGCGGGAAGCGTGAGCGCCATGGCCGTGAGCGGCGTTCTGATCTGGTGCGATATGTCGGCCATAGCGTCGGCGAGCGCACGCTTCTCGCGTGTGAGCTGCTCGGTCGTGCGCGCGAGACGCGCCACCACCTTGCCGAGCTCGCAGCGCAGCGCCTCCACGTCGCCTTCGCGGCAGCTCGTGAAGTCCACGCTGCGGCCGAAGAGGAGGACGTCGTCGATCTCGGCGGTCAGACGCGCGATCTCGGCATGGCGGCGCGCCGTGAAGGCGGCGAAGAGGAGCGCGCACGCAGCGCCGGCGGCGACGCACCACAGCGCGGCGCTTGCGCTCTCGACGCAGGAGGCTGCGGCGGCGAGGACGGCCGTGGCGGCCAGCATGCACGCCAGCTCGCAGACGACGCGACGGTTGCGCAGGACGGTCACGATCATGTCACTCCCCCACCTTGTAGCCCAGCCCGCGCACCGTCACCACGAGGCGCGGACGCGCCGGATCGTCCTCGATCTTCTCGCGCAGGCGCTTCACGTACACGTTGAGCGAGTTGTCGCTCACGTACTCCCCCGCGCTGTCCCAGATGGCGTCGCGCAGCCCCTCGCGCGTGACGAGGCGCCCCTTGTTCTGCGCGAAGTGCAGCAGCAGCCGGTACTCGAGCGCCGAGGGGAACACCTCGACGCCTGCCTTTGTCACCTGGGCCGATGCGGTGTCGATGTACACGTCGCCGAGGCGCAGCACGCTGTCGGCCCCGCGGGCGCGCCGCAGCGCCGCGCGGATGCGAGAGAGCAGCTCGCGGGCGCGGAAGGGCTTCGCCACGTAGTCGACCGCGCCCATGTCGAGCCCCGCGACCGTGGAGTACTCGTCGTCCGAGGCGGTGAGGAAGATCACGGGCATCTCGGGCGCGCGCTCGCGCGCGGCGGCGCAGACGGCGAACCCGTTGCCCTGCGGTAACGACACGTCGAGCAAGGCCAGGTCAAACGCCTCCTCGCTCAGCAGCGCCACCGCCAGGTCCTGCGTTGAGGCCGTATGCGCCTCGTAGCCCTCGGCCTGAAGCAGGCTTGTCAGCGCCCTCACGATGGCATGGTCGTCCTCGACCAGCAGAATCCGCGCTCCCATGGGCAGGTCCTCCCGAAACTTCGCGCCGCGCCGGCGCCCGCCATACAGAATCATCCTACCATCAGGGCCATCCCCCCGCGATTACCGTTTCGTAAGATAACTTCAAGGAAGACGAGAATTGCTCTCGGCAGCCGTCGCATAAAGCCTATCCCAGATGCCATCATCGGACGCGAAGGACGCCGCTCACTTCCAGTCCATGAGAAAACGAGGCCTCGTGCGCGCAATCGAGCTGGACTTCGCAAACCCCTCGTCCGAGCACAGGCTGTGGGTACCCGACCAAGTGCTAGGAGCCTATTCGGAGACGATAGCGAGGCTGGACCGGACCGCTCCGTGGCAAGAAGAGTGGCAAGCGCTGAGCAAAAGCGTCATCACCGTAAGAATACAGCCCTGAAGACGCGCCGAAGCCGGCTCCCGAGAACGCTCGGGTACACCGGCTCCGACTTCCAAATCCCCTCTCGGGGACGGCTTTCGCAAATAATGTAGCGCCTTTGGCGCCCGACAACACCGACCGCAGCGCGAAATCCCTTGAAACCGCATCCTTGCGCTCTAGTTGATGAATATTGATTTTTGGCTTAAAATGCTGATTTGAAATTTCGAAAAATAGCTCATTACCGCTATTTGAAATCGCGTATTTTGGCACAACGCGTAAGGGAGACAGCCTATGCTAAAGAGAAAAGCCGCTGACAGGCTCAAAGCATGGCTTGCGAACGACGAGAAGAAAGCCCTGCTCGTTTCCGGGGCAAGGCAGGTCGGCAAGACCTACCTCATCGACGCTTTCGTCGCCGAGCATTTCGATAACGTCGCGAAGTTCGATCTCGTCGAAGATGCCTCGGTCCAAGCATCATTCTCCCAAGCCACGAGCGCCGACGATCTCTTCCTTCGCATATCCCTGGCGGCGCGCGTGCCCCTCGTCCCAGGAAAGACGGTCGTGTTCATCGACGAGGTGCAAAAGGCGCCGGAAATCATGACCTTCGTGAAGTACCTCGTTAAGAACACGGAGCTGCGCTACGTGCTCTCGGGGTCGCTGCTGGGGATCACGCTCGAGAACATCAGGTCCCAACCGGTCGGCTACGTACGCGAAGTCGAGATGTTCCCTCTCGACTTCGAGGAGTTCTGCTGGGCGAACGGCGTGAACGGACAAGCTTTCGAAATGCTGTCCGAGTCAATCTCGAAGCAGGAGGAGGTCCCCGGATTTCTCCATGACCAGCTGCTCTCCCTGTACCACCGCTACCTCATCGTCGGCGGGATGCCCGCGGCAGTCTCCGCGTTCGTCGGAGGACGGGGAATCGACGCGGTGCGCAGCGAGCAGGCGGACATCCACGCCTTCTACAGGCGCGACATCACGCAGTATGCCCCCAAGGAGCAGCGCCTTGTCATCCAGGACATCTACGATCTCATCCCGAGCGAGATCTCAGCGAGATCCAGGCGCTTCAAGCTTGGCTCGATTCCCGACGTGAAGAAGTTCAAGCAGGTCGACCAGGAGTTCCTGTGGCTCACGAAGGCCGGTGTCGCCATACCCGTGTTCGACGTCTCGGCCCCGACCCAGCCGCTCCTCGCAAGCGAGCAGCGCAACCGCTTCAAGCTCTTCTACCTCGACGTCGGGATGCTGACGAACACCTACTTCAAAACCGAGACGCTCGGACTGCTCGACGGCGACACACGGGCGAACCTCGGCGGCGTCTACGAGAACGCGGTTGCTCAGCAACTCCAATGCCACGGCTTCAGACCGCGCTACTTCACGTCCAAGAAAATAAGGGAACTCGATTTCGTGCTCGAGAGGGCTGATGGCTCGATAGTTGCCATCGAGGTGAAGTCGGGGAGCAGCTACATGACCCATGCTGCGCTCGACAACGCCCTCGCCGTCCGTGATTATCACATCGACGAAGCGATCGTGCTGGCGGAAACCAACGTGAAGGTGTGCGACAGCATCACCTACCTGCCAGTTTATTCCGCATGCCTTCTTGCACCCTGATCGGTGCGATTCTTGGCGGAATCGCTGCTCTGGTTGATCCTTTTCTGCCTCTGTCCGAATATCCAAGGCAACCGGACGCCCTCATCTTGATGATTTCTGCAACGACGCGGTCGCACAATACCCAGTGGTTGAGCAATTTCCATTGGCCATTCGAGGCCGTTCGATCCCCACGCGTGCCTGACGCAGCTTAGACGCAGCGGATTCTCATCAGAATTTACGGCAGTTGCCTACAAAGTTCTTCTGCTCTGTTGTCCAATTCGACTTAATATGAAAAAATATACAGTAATAACGGACAAGTGGAGGAGATGGAAACGAAAGAGATACTTGACATCGCCGAGGCGGGCGGCGGAATGGTGACGACCGCCCAGGTCGTCGCCGCGGGGATTCCCCGCGCCAGGATCACCGACATGGTGAGATCCGGCGTGCTTGAGCGCGTGCAGCGCGGCGTCTACTGCCTGGCTGGTTCCTGGGAGGACGAGTTCCTTGCGACGCAGCTCCGCTTCCCCAAGGGGGTCTTCTCGGACGGCACCGCGCTCTACCTGCACGACTCGACCGACAGGACACCCTTCCGGCTGACGATGACGTTCCCCCGTTCCTACCGGGCAACGTCGGCACGGGAGGCGGGAATAGAGGTGAGGACCTGCGCCGACGCCGTCCTCGGCCTGGGGCTCTCCACCCTGGGGACCCCCTACGGCAACGAGGTGCGCGCCTACGACCTCGAGCGCACCCTCTGTGACCTGGTGCGCGGCCGCTCCGTCGTGGACGCCCAGGTGTTCAATCCCGCCATAAAGCAGTATGTGCGCAGCAAGGACAGAGATATTCAGAAACTGCTCGAATACGCTCGCGCCCTAGGCGTCGAGGGCAAGATCCGCGGATACCTGGAGGTGCTGCTATGAGGACGAACAACGCGATAAAGCTCCTCGACATGCTCTGCGCCTCCGGAGTCGAGAGCCCCAAATGGTGGTGGGATGTGTTGGTGGGCGACGGCGACCCGCTCTACCGCGAGCTTGAGCCGTTGAGCTAGTCCAACCCGATCAAGATGATAGAAGGCCGCCTGTCGCTCATGACGTGCGGCCTTCGTCAAGTCCAGCCCCCGCCAGGCGCCTCATGGTCTCGGCAACGCCGCGCCCGAGCGGGCGGGAGAAGAACCCGGAAAGGACGCTCGCGTCGCCGTCCGGCCCGCACTCCGCGAGCATCGCCAGCTCCCTCACGATCTCCACGTGGTGGGCGAACGCCAGTGCAGCGTAGGTGTTGCAGACGAGCTCGGCAAGGTAGGACCTCCCTTCGGTGGGATCGAGCGCGCCCCGCGCCTCGAGCCTGTTGGCGACGGACACGGGGTCTGTCGGCTTTCCCTCCGCGATGAGCAGCAGCATGGTCTCGAAGAGCGCTTGGTGTGCCTTTCGGAAGAAGCTGTCGGGCTCAAGCCGCGAGGCTGCCTTTATGGCACCCTCTTCGCTGAGGAGACAGATGGCTAGCACCGCTTGCTCTGCCTCGATGTCTCTCGGTGCGCTTGTCTGCGTAGTCATCTTGTCTCCTCTTCTGGTCGTATGCTGGGCCGACGCGGCTTCGGCCGGCTTCCGCTATGTCAAGGTTCATCGCGTCTTGTCCGCTCGCGCAGCTGCAGCTACAGTGTGCGGTTTGTCGCGCGCGTTCGGGCAAGGCCGCTGTCTGGTGATTCCTTGCGCCGGGGCTTGTGGGCACGCCGAGGCGGCGCGATGACTTATCATGGTGGGGAGAATCTGGCTCTGCCGAGGAGGGGAGGTGCCTGTGGACAGCAGCACTTGCTGGCGAGAGTCGCGCCAGGGGGGATCGGAGGACTTTCCGGAGGACCGCGACCTCGTCTTGCGGATCAAGATCCACTGGTCGCTGACGCTGGGCCTCGTCCTGTTCAACGTGGCCTTCGCGTGGCTTGCCGCGCGCGCCGCCTGGCGGGTCGCCGAGCTGGGCGCGGAGGGGGAGCGGGTGCTGAGCGCCGTCTTCCCGCTGCTGATGCTCGCGGTCGTCGACGGCCTGGCCGTCCCCGTCTGCCGAAAACATCGGGTCACGTTCAAAAGCGGTGCGCTCGCGATGGAGCTCGGGACCCTGTCGGACTCCCTGCGGTACTCCGACATCCAGTCGGTGTCGGAGAAGGGGGTCTGGCTGGCGGCGTACCAGTGGAGGCCCACGGCGCCCGGCGCCGTCCGGATACGCACGAGGGCGTTCGACGGCGCGGTGGCGCTCGAGGACAAGGAGCTCTTCTACGAGGAGCTTTTGAGGAGGAACCCGGATATAGACATCATCCGCGCCTCTTAGCGGGCGCTCTCTCGGCAGAACGCCGTCCTTGTGTTCTTTGCCGGCAAGCGAGGGTGAAGCTAGAGGGCTGCTCGGTCGGCCTCGCGCTCGACTCCTTCCATGCCATGCAGAAGACAGCGCGTCTTCCCCGGGGAGGGGTCCGCGAAGAGGGAGTGGGCCGCCAGCCTCGCGGTCCGCGGCAAGGGCGCGCAGCTGGCCCGCATGTGCCGGCGCGTCGCGGCCAAGATGGAGGTGGGGAGCGCCCGCGACAAGGTGGCTACCCAATCGGCTGCACATGAAGAGAGGCTTGCCTTTATAGAGCCTTCCAACACGCATCCCGCAAAACACTCCTCCGCATTGCTTGCACTCGAGATCTTTTACGTTAAAGCCAAATAGATTCTCTTCGGCAAGCTCAATGAATCTGCGGGGTTCCGTAGCCATCAGGTCATTCTTTCCTGAACTTCCCGGAAACAAGCTCGATCATGTTGATGGCATCCTTGCCGCCAGCCTCTAGACCCATATCGCACGCGAAGCAGTAGCAGCAGACCTCGTCAGTTGGAATGGCGGCTGCATGCTTATCGAGCCTTGCCTGCATGGCGTCGGGATCGAGTGGGGTGAAGATACCTCGCTCTGCAGCATCCTCCACGTATCGCTTGGGAGCGAAGCTGGCATCTTGCTCGGGAGCGGCCCTCAGAAAAGACTGCCCGCAGAAACGTGACTCTTCGCGCGAATCGGGAAGCTCAACGACCTCTATGCCCATCTTGCGCATGAGGCTGCGAACGGCATCCTGCACTTCGATGCGGTCGTAAGCGCGTCCACAATCCTGGACGCCCATCGTCTTTCCCTCATAGGATGGAAGCGGAAAGCCGGGATCGTTGTCGACGAGCACCCAAATGTTCTCCAAGTCACCATTTTCGGCATCTTCGTCTATCATTGCCATGCAGTTGTTGCAGATGCAAACAGCGGTATCGTCGGCGGTAAGCGATTGATGATCCGTTCGGCAGCATCCTACGATCTCATCAGCGTACCCGCGACCGATAACTTGCTCTGCCAGCCACTCGCTAGCTTCAGGATAACGCGCCTTCACTTTGCATCCTGGAAAGAACTTTCTGCTCATATTTGACCTCCCGCATGAAGGCTGACTGCTTAAGGCACGGAAAAATGCCCGCGGCCCCTTAATTGACACTAGAGACGGCAATCAACCTCTTCAATCTTCAACTCGGATTTACGGTACAACAATACTCGGATTTGTGTTGGTCATTTATTCGGATTTGTGGTGTCGACTTATTCGGATTTACGGAAAACCGAAAGTCCTTGGGTAACTTGATGGCACGTTATAATGCACCGTCTCTTCGTGTCGTCCTGAGCGAAGCCGTCTCCCTCTCGTGTCGTCCTGAGCGAGCGAAGCTAGTCGAAGGATCTGGGCTCGGGCACGGCACGCTTGAGTGCGCTTCCCTCTCGCGACCAGATCCTTCGACTCCGCGCCCTTCGGGCGCTCCGCTCAGGATGACATGCAGGAGGACGTCCGGGTGGGCGCTCCGCTCAGGATGAGGCAAGGAGGCGGAGCGCATTCTGCTTGAGTGGCATATGGAGAAGAACGGCACATTTCGCCTGAGATGGCGCAAGAAAAAGATCGGCACATTCTGTTTGGGACGGCCTGGGGAAAGAAGCCGAAAGGTCAGGGGCGGCGGACGGCTTCGTGGAGCTTGCGGCGGGTGGCTTCGAGATGGCTCTTCTTGAGCTCGTGCTCCCAGATGTAGACCACCTTCCAGCCGGCTTCCTCGAGGGCGCGCCGCGTGCGCGCGTCGCGCTCGACGTTGCGGTCGAACTTGGCCTGCCAGTACGCCACGTTGCTCTTAGGCTGCGGCAGGTCGCACACGGGGCAGCGATGCCAGAAGCACCCCATGACGAAGATCGCGATCTTGCGGCCGGGGTACGCGATGTCGGGGTGCCCCGGCGCCTTCTTCCAGTCGAGCCGGTAGCCGGGATAGCCCAGCTCGCGCAGCAGGGCACGCACCTTGAGCTCGGGCGTGGTGTCGCGCCGCTTGTTGCCCTGCATGCACTTGCGCACCGCCGCGCTCGTGGCGGCGGGCGCCTGGCGCAGGACGTCATCGGCTGTGGACGCCAGTGCGGGCGGGCGCGGGTCATCAGCCGCACCCGATGACGCGGGCGGGCGCGCATCGTCAGTTCCGCCCGCCAGCGCGGGCGCGCCCTCTTCGACCTCGGGTTTTTCCACGCCGCGCTCCTACCGCAGGCCCACAATCGCGTCCAGGACGGCGTCCGCCAGCGCGGCCTTGCTCATGAGCGGCAGCTCGCGCGTGCCCGCCGCGTCGACGAGCCACACCTTGTTGTCGTCGGTGCCGAAGGCGCGGCCCTCCCCCACCTCGTTGGCGACGACGAGGTCGGCGTGCTTGGACGCAAGCTTGCGGCGGGCGTTGCCGAGCACGTCGTCCGTCTCGGCGGCAAAGCCCACCACGCGCTGGTCGGCGCGCTTTTCCCGCGCGAGCGTCGCGAGGACGTCAGGGTTCTCCACGAGCTCGACGGCGCGAAGCGCCGCGTCGTCGGCGCCCTTCTTGAGCTTGCGGTCGGCGGGGCGAGCGGGCCGGAAGTCAGCTACCGCCGCCGTGAACACCGCGATGTCAGCGCCTGCGAAGGGCGCGCGCGCCGCGTCGAGCATCTCGCGCGCCGTCTTGACGCGGATCACGTCCACGCCCGCTGGCGCCTCGAGCGCCACCGGCCCCGAGACGAGCGTCACCTGCGCCCCGCGCGCCGCCGCGGCAGCTGCCAGCGCGTATCCCATCTTGCCGCTCGAGTAGTTGGAGAGGTAGCGCACCGCGTCGAGGGGCTCCACGGTCGGGCCGGCCGTCACCATCACCCGCAGGCCCGCCAGGTCGCGCGCGGGCGCGCCGGAGGCCGCTGGGCCGGCAGATGCCGACGCGCCAGGAGCCGCTGATTCGCCAACGGCTGCGCACGCTGGCGGCTCCGCGCCTTCGCAGCCGCCCGTTGCGCCCGTCGCGCGCGCCTCGCGCAGCGCGTCGAGCGTGGCGCCCACGATGACGTCCACGTCAGCCAGGCGCCCGCGGCCCACGTCCCCGCAGGCCAGGTACCCCTCGCCCGCCTCGATGACGCGCACGCCGCGCCCACGCAGGCGCGCGAGGTTCTCCTGCGTGGCGGCCGCCTCGTACATGTGCACGTTCATGGCGGGCGCGATCAGAAGCGGCGAGGTGGTGGCGAGGGCCGTGGTGGTGAGCAGGTCGTCGGCGATGCCGCAGGCTATCTTGGCCGCCACGTTGGCCGTGCACGGCGCGATGAGGAACGCGTCGCACTCCTGTGCGAGCGAGACGTGGTGGATGGGGTCGCTCGCGTCGTCGAACAGGCCCACGGCGACTGGCTCGTGCGTGAGGGCGCGGAACGTGGTGGGGCCCACGAACTCGCATGCGTGCTCGGTCATGACCACCTTGCACCGCACGCCCGCCTTCTGCAGGCCGCGCACGACCTCGCAGCTCTTGTAGGCGGCGATGCACCCGGTCACGCCCACCAAAACACACGGTTCGCTCATCGTTCGTCCTTTCGCGCGCTCCTCGCCGCCCCTGCCGCGGGCCTAGTCGAGCGCATCTCCCACGTACGGCGCGAGCACGTGCGCGAGAACGCGCACGTGCGCCTTGCTCTTGTTGAGGCACGGCACGTACGTGAACGCCTCATGCGCCGCGGGCGTCGCAGGCGCCGCAGGCGCTCCGGACGCCGCATGCGCGCCAGCCCCCTTCGCCATGCGCGCCGTGCCGGCCTTCCCTTCCGCGCTCGCGCCGGCCGCGCGCAGCGCCGCCAGATAGCCCGGCTTGAGCTCGCGCTCCACGTCGTAGAGCGTCTCGAGGCAGTCCACCGCGAAGTTCGGGCACACCATGAACACGCGCGAGCGCGCGCCCGACTTCGCCCAGCTCGCAAGCGTCTGGGACGCGAAAGGCGCCAGCCACTCACGCCCCTTGTCGAAGCGGCACTGGTAGGCCACCGTCCAGCGCCTGCGCTCGAGCCCGAGCTCGTTGGCCACGCCCAGGCTCGTCGCGCCCGCCTGGAGCTCGTAGGTGTCGCCGCGCTCGATGTCCGAGAGCGGGATGGAGTGGAACGAGAACAGCAGGCGGTCGTCCGAGTCCACGTCAAAGCCCGCGCGCCTCACCGAGGCCGCGATGGCGCGCAGGTAGACCGGGTCGTCGTGGTAGCTGTCGATGACGGTGACCTCGCCCTTGAAGCGCGCCTTGCGCACCGCGCGCGCCACGCCGTCGGACACCGCGCCCGTGGTGGAGTACGCGCCCTGGGGGTACAGCGGCAGCACCACGAGGGAGTCGCACCCCGAAGAGCGCAGGTCGCGCACCGCATGGGGCAGGGTGGGCTCGCTGTAGCTCATGGCGAAGCGCACCTCCACGTCAAGCCCGCGCTCGCGGTAGTACGCCGCGAGCCCCTGGGAGAGGCGCTCGTGCGCGACGATGAGCGGCGAGCCCTCAGGCGTCCAGATGGCCTGGTACTTCTCGGCCGAGGCCACGGCGCGCTTCGGCAGGATGAACAGGTGCAGGATGCACCACCACAGCACGCGGTTCATCGGCGCGATGCGCGGGTCCATGAGGAAGCGCCCCAGATACGCGCGCACCGCCGCCGGCGTGGGCTCCTCGGGCGTCCCCGTGTTCACGAGGAGCACGCCCGTCTTCGCGCGCCCGCCCACAGCAGCGCCCGCATCCGCCGTGCCGCGCGCCCGCCCGGCACGACGCCCGCCTGAGCCGGTGCTCGTTCCCGCATGCGCCCTGCTCGCGGCCTCAGTCATAGATGACCCCCTCGATCGAGGGCTTCGGCGAGCGCGCCATGAGCGCGGCCACCTCCTCGCCCGCCGCTGTCTTGCCCATGCTGCGCTCCTTCAGGCCGTCGAGCACCGCGGCCAGGTCACGCGGCAGGTTGTCCGCGAAGGAGAGCTCCTCGCCCGTCAGGGGGTGCGCAAAGCCCACGCGGAAGGAGTGGAGGAACTGCCGCCTGAGGCCCAGCTGGGCCTCAGGGTCGCGCGGGCCGTTCGCAACGTACACCGGGTCGCCCACGATGGGGTGGCGCGTGTACTGCATGTGCACGCGGATCTGGTGCGTGCGCCCCGTGAACAGCTTGCACTCGATGAGCGTGTAGCCCTCGTCGCGCCGGGCGTGCTCGAAGCGCTCGAGCACCCGGAACGTCGTGATGGCCTCGCGCGCGGAGGGCACGTCGCGCACCGCCATGCGCGTGCGCTCGCTGGCCGCGCGCGCGATGGGCGCGTCGACCATGCCCGTGTCGTGCGCCATGACGCCGTGGACGAGCGCGATGTAGCGCCGGTCGATGGCGCGGGCGCGGATGTCGTCCATGAGCGCGCGCCCCGCCTCGTCGGTCTTGGCTGCGAGCATGAGCCCGCTCGTGTCGCGGTCGAGCCGGTGCACGATGCCGAGCCGGTCGTCCTCGCCCTGCACGTTGCACAGGTTCTCGGCCCCGCAGTGGAAGATGAGCGCGTTCACCAACGTGCCGTCGGCATGGTCGACGCTCGGGTGGCACACGAGCCCCACCTGCTTCGAGAGCACGATGAGGTCCTCATCCTCGTAGCGTATGTCCAGGTCGATGGGCTGTCCGTACACGGGGAGCTGCTCGGGCTCCTCGTCGAGCTCGCAGACGACGGCCTCGCCCGCGCTCACCTTGTGCTTCTTCGCGGCAACGCGCCCGCCCACGAGCACGCGCCCCTCCTCGACGGCGCGCGCGGCCGCCGAGCGGCTCGCGTACAGGGCGTGCTCGGCCAGAAGCGCGTCGAGGCGCTTGCCCGCGTCAGCGGCGGTGGCCACGTGGCAGACCGAGCGGCTCATGAGCGCTTCTCCTGCCGCCACTCGAGCGCGAGCGCCGCGAACACCAGGACGACGCCGCAGGTCACGCCGATGTCAGCCACGTTGAACACCGGGAAGTCGATGAACACAGGCTCGATGAAGTCCACCACGTACCCCAAGGCGAAGCGGTCGAGCGCGTTGCCGATGCCGCCTGCGAACACGAGCGCGAGCCCGACGCTCATCACCAGCGAGGAGGTGCGCGCCGCGGCCGCGGCGTAGGCCAGAAGCGCGCCGCACACCACGACGGCGAGCACGCCGAGCGCGAAGGTCATGTCGCCGAACATGCCCCACGCGGCGCCCGTGTTGTGCACGAGGCGCAGCTGGAAGATGCCCGCGAAGGGCCCGGCGATGAGCTCGCCGGGCTCGTAGGCGTTGAACGCCCGCTTGGAGACGATGTCGAGCACCAGCCACGCGCACGCCACCGCGCAGAACGCAGCCAGGTTGCGGGCGCGCCGGTTCGCCGGGGCTGGGGCTGCCGCGCCCGCGTCCCCCACAGGCGCGCCCTCTTCGCAAAGTCGCTCGTCAACCATGCCGTTGAGCTGGTCTTATTCCGCTGACGCGGAGTAGCCGATGGCATCGAGCGCATCGCCGCAGCGCGCGCACACATCCGGGTGCGCCGCGTTGCCGCCGAGCTCGCGGAAGTTCCAGCAGCGCGGGCACTTCTCGCCCGACGCCGGCTCCACGCGCGCGCTCGCCTCCTCGGCGTCCTCGCTTGCCTCGAACGCCACGCCCGCCACGATGAAGAGCTCCTCGTACACGGCGGCGTCAAACTGCTCCAGCTGCGCAAGCGTCGAGGGCGGCACGCTCACGCGCACCACGGCCTCCTGGCTCTTGTTGATGGCCTTCGCCGTGCGCGCGTCCTCGAGCGCCTTGGTGACCACCTCGCGCACGGAGAGCACCTGCTCCCACGTGCCGAGGATCTCCGCGCACGCCGCCTCGCCGGGCAGCGCCGGCGCGAAGTCGGCGCGCTTGGGCCAGCCGGCGAGCTGCACGCTGCAGGCGCGGTCGGCGCGCGTGCGCACGGCCGGCGGGAAGTGCTCCCACACCTCGTCGCAGGTGAACGACAGGATGGGCGAGAGCACGCGCACGAGCACCTCGAGGATGTTCATGAGCACGGTCTGCACGGCGCGGCGGCGCACGGACGCGGGCGCCTCGGAGTACAGACGGTCCTTCGTCACGTCCATGTAGACGGCCGACAGGTCGTTCACGAAGTCGTACGTGAGGCGGTAGACGTTGTTGAACTTGTACGTCTCGTAGCTGGCCTCGACCTCGGCGAGCAGCGCGGCGGTCTTCGCCATCATGTACTGGTCGATGGGCTCGAGGTCGTCCCACGCCACCGCCGTCATGGCCGCGTCATCGTAGTCGTTCAAGTTCCCGAGCAGGAAGCGGAAGGTGTTGCGGAAGCGGCGGTACGCGTCCGAGACCTGCTTCAAGATGCCGTCGGAGATGGACACGTCCTGGGAGTAGTCGACGCTGGCCACCCACAGGCGCAGCACGTCGGCGCCGTACTTGTCGCAGACCGCGGCGGGGTCGATGCCGTTGCCGAGCGACTTGGACATCTTGCGGCCCTGCTCGTCGACGGTGAACCCGCAGTGCATGACGCTCTTGTAGGGCGGCACCCCGTAGGCGCCCATGCTGGTGAGCAGCGAGGACTGGAACCAGCCGCGATGCTGGTCAGAGCCTTCCAGGTACATGTCCGCCGGGAAGGTGAGCCCCTCGGCGGCGCGGTGCTTGCACACGCTCGTGTGCGTCACGCCCGACTCCCACCACACGTCGAGGATGTCCTTCTCGGGCACGAGCTCGGTGCCGCCGCAGCGGGCGCACTTCGTGTTCTTCGGCAGGTACTCGCGCGGCTCGCGCGTGAACCACGCGTCGGCGCCCTCCGTGCGGAACAGCTCGATCACCGCGTCGAACGTCTCGGCCGTGGCCACCGTCTCGCCGCACTTCGCGCACTTGAACACGGGGATGGGCACGCCCCAGGAGCGCTGGCGCGAGATGCACCAGTCGGGGCGGTCGGCCACCATGGACCCGATGCGGTTCTTGGCCCACTCGGGAATCCAGGTCACCTCGGAGCTGATGGCGCGCAGCGCGTCCTCGCGCAGGGAGTTCTTATCCATCGACACGAACCACTGGTCGGTGGCGCGGAAGATGACGGGCTCGTGGCAGCGCCAGCAGTGCGGGTAGGAGTGGTTGATCTCCTGCTTGGCCACGAGCGTGCCCTGCTCGCGCAGCCACTCGATGATGACGGGGTTGGCCGCGTCCACGTCGAGCCCGGCGAAGCGGCCCGCCTCGTCGGTGAAGCAGCCGTTGTCGTCGACCGGCATGAGCAGCGGGACGTCGAACTCGATGCCCACGAGGTAGTCGTCCTGGCCGTGCCCCGGGGCGGTGTGCACGCAGCCGGTGCCGGTGTCGAGCGTGACGTGGTCGCCGTAGATGATGGTGCCCTTGAGGTCCTGGCGCACCGGGCAGGTGTAGGTGAGGCCGCACATCTGCTTGCCCTTGAGGGTGACGGGCTCGCCCTGCGCGTTGGCGACGAGGCGATAGCCCTCCCATCCGGCCACCTCGGCCACCTGCTCCACGAGCTCGCGCGCCATGATCATGTTCACGCCGTCGGCGACCACCATCACGTAGTCGGCCTCGGGCGCGAGCGACACGGCGGTGTTCGCCGGCAGCGTCCAGGGCGTGGTGGTCCAGATGAGCACGTAGGCGTCGCCTTCGGCGCCCGCGGCCTCGAACACGCCGGGCATGAGGTCCATCTTGAAGCGCACGAAGATGGACGGCGACACCTCGTCGCCGTACTCGATCTCCGCCTCGGCGAGCGCGGTGTGGCAGCGCTTGCACCAGTGGATGGGCTTGCGGCCGCGGTACACCGAGCCCTTCAGGTACATCTCCTTGAAGATCTCGACGTTGCCCGACTCGAAGTCAGGGAGGTAGGTGAGGTAGGGCTTGTCCCACTCGGCGTTCACGCCGAGGCGCTTGAAGCCGTCGCGCTGGACGTTCACGTACTTCGTGGCCCAGTCGCGGCACAGCTTGCGCAGCTCGGGCTGGCTCGTGGCCGCCATCTTCTCGGGGCCGAGGGTCTTCTCGACCATGTGCTCGATGGGCTGGCCGTGGCAGTCCCAGCCAGGGATGTAGGGGGTGAAGTAGCCGCGCTGCGCATGGCTCTTCACCACGAAGTCCTTCAGGATCTTGTTGAAGGCGTGGCCGATGTGGATGGGACCGTTGGCGTAGGGCGGGCCGTCGTGCAGCACGAAGGGCTTGCCGTCCTTGTTCTTCTCCAAAACGCGATGGTAGATGTCCTCTTCAGCCCACTTCTCCAAGCGCTTCGGCTCGTTGGCGGGCAAGTTGCCCCTCATGGCGAAGTCGGTCTGAGGGAGGTTCATGGTCTCTTTATAGCTGTTAGCCACCGGAGCTTCCCAACCTTTCGTACGTACTTCAAAAAGCCTCATAACGTAAACTTGTTCAGTATATGCCAACCCTCCAGGCGTTTCTATCGCCAACGGGAAAACGGATGCGAAAAGCGCGCAGATGATGCGCAGCCGCTCAGGGCGCTCAGAGCGTTCAGGGTGCTCAGAGCGTTCGCCCAGGGCGCTCGGGGCCTGTCGGGTTGTCCCCGGGTTGTCCCTGGCTTGCCCCCGGCTTGTCCCCGGCTTGCCCCCGCGTGCCGAATTCATGACAAACGCGCTGCGCGCTGCGCGCATGCGGTAGAATGACATGGGTTTGCCCGCTGTGCCGAATCGGATAACACCTCCCCTGCGCCTGAGCGAACGCGGGCGCGGCGCTCGCAAGACGAGGGAGCTTTTACCCGAGGCGGCAGCATGAATCAACGGCATCCATTCGCCTCAACCGTAAGGAGCCTCCATGGACTTTGAAATAGTCACCGACTCGAGCAGCAACCTCACCGAGGACATGATCGACGAGTTCGGGCTGCACATCCTGCCGCTCACGTTCATGGTCGACGGGCAGCAGCACCAGAGCTACCTCAAGGGCGCGCACACCGACCTCTCCCAGTTCTACCGCATGATGCGCGAGGGCAAGGTCATCACCACCTCGCTGCCCAACCTCGCCGAGTCCGAGAAGCTCCTGCGCTCCCTGCTCAAGGCCGGGCGCGACGTGCTCTACATCGGCTTCTCGAGCGGGCTGTCGGGCACCTATGAGGCAACCGACCTGCTTTTGCGCGAGCTGTCCGAGGAGTACCCCGCGCGCACCATCCGCACCGTCGACACGCTGGCCGCCTCGGGCGGCGAGGGCCTTCTGGTCTGGCACGCCGTGCAGCAAGCCCGCGCGGGCGCGAGCATCGAGGAGGTGCACGCGTGGCTCGAGGAGAACAAGCTGCACCTGGCGCACTGGTTCACGGTGGACGACCTCATGTTTCTGTTCCGCGGCGGGCGCGTGTCGAAGACGAGCGCCTGGGCGGGCACGCTTCTGAACATCAAGCCCGTCATGCACGTGGACGACGAGGGGCACCTCATCCCGCTCGAGAAGGTGCGCGGGCGCAAGAAGTCCCTGAACGCGCTCGTGGACCACATGGCGAAGACGGCACTGGCGCCCGTCGAGGACCAGATGGTGTTCATCACGCACGGCGACTGCCTCGAGGACGCCGAGTACGTGGCCGCGCAGGTGAGGGAGCAGCTCGGCGTGCGCGACGTGGTCATCAACTGGGTGGACCCCGTGATCGGCGCGCACTCCGGCCCCGGCACGATGGCGCTGTTCTTCCTCGCCTCCGGGCGCTAGAAGTACGAGTTGTTGCCGCCGCCGACGAGCGCGTTCATCTTGGTGAAGATAGAATCGGGCCTGTTGGGGGTCCATGCGCGCGGCGGCAGGGGTATCTCTTGGACGCGTCCTCGCTCAAAGTCCTCCAAGCTCACCATGTCCCCCACCGAAAGGGCGCCCGTCATGCAGATGTCTTCGCAGAGGCGGCACTGTACGCAGCGGTAGGGGCGGTGCTCCAGCGTGATGTTCCCCTCCGCGTCATCTCGGCGCGCAAGAGCCCCGGTCGGGCAGAACACCGCGCACATCGCACAGGAGCTGCACTGATCAACGTCCACATCGACCTGGCCCCAAAGCCGCGTTGTCACCAGCGCGCGCACCGGCTCCCCCACGTGATGCAAGCTGTTCATGACGCGATTGCGCCTGAGGGGCACGAACTGCGGCAGGGTGCCGTTGGGTCCCACCTTGGCATAGCGCGGCTCGGGCGCCTCCTCGCCTGAGACCGGATCGAGCGCTTCGACTGCGGAGTCACGAGCAACTTGGGCCGTCATCTCGCGCAGCGTGACGATGGTGGCGCGTTTGGAGGGGTCGTAGCCCAGGGCGCGCGCTGCCGTCCCCTTCTCGTAGACCGAGCACGGCAAGGGCGATACGAACTCCGCCGCAAGTTCATAGCCGTGGGCGTCCAGCAGCTCGTGCGCCGAAGCCGCCACCTTGCGCGCCAGCTCACCGCCCCGGTGGTACGTGCACGTCTCGCACCCGTCGCAGGCGAGGGTCACCTGGCTCACCCCGCGTGCAGCGCACTCGGCGTAGAAGGACTCGTCGATGCGACCCAGGCATACCACCTGCAAGACGTCCGAAACGTCGAAGTCTACCGATACGCGCCGCAGCAGCCCCGATGCCTCCTCGGCCTTGCGCTCAGCGGCCCTGTGTGCGCGGCGCAGCGCGCGGGCGCAGGCCACCACCACACCTCCTCCTGCCGACGCACGCTCAGCAAGCGCGTCGGACAGCTCGGCATCGGTGGGATGCATCGCCTCGAGAGCGCAAGTGGGGCATGCAGTGGCGCAGGTGCCGCACCCAATGCACGCATCGCCGTCGATGAGCACGTCCTCGCCATCGTAGCTGATGGCGCCGGCCGCGCATACCTCGGCGCAGCGCAGGCAGCGGGCGTTCTTGTTGCGCACCTGCACGCAGCGCTCAGGCGCCACGGCGAGCGCCTCGCTGCCGAGCGACGAGATCACCTTAATGAAGTTCTCCAATGCAGCCACTGCGGACTCCTCCTTCGTCAATCACGCGCAACCCTTATGCCTCACGCAGATCGCCCGGTTCGTCAGGCTCGGAAGCGGAGACGGTCGAGATTTTCGGGGTGCCTTTCGGCAGAAGCGGGAAGCTGATGGCGCCAGCCGGGCACACGTCCGCGCAGTCGCGACACTTCGTGCAGTCGGCCAGCGTGGTGGCGCCTGCGGCCACGTCATGCAAGTTGATGCCTTCGGGGCAGACCTGGACGCACGCGTCACACGACACGCCACGCGTGGCCTTCAGGCACGATTCCCTATCCACCGTGGGCACGAACATCCGATTGCCCACCGCTACGAGCGACTGGAGCGCGCCCAGCGGGCAGATGTTCTGGCACCAGCGCGGCAAGAGCGCCAACTCGACTGCGAGAACAGCCGGTATCGCCAACACAGCCCACGTCACCTCGCCGAACGCGAACAGGCGCATAACGAGCAGCACGCCGGCGAAGGTGAGACCCACAGGGCACACCAGGCAGAACACTGGGAACCCGAAGATGAGCGTGGAGACGACCGCCGCGGCCAGGATAGCGTGGCGACTGTCGAGCTTCACGCCCCGAGCCTTCCCGCATCCCCGCGCGCAGGCGGCGCAGCCCGCCTCAGAGCAGCCCGCCGACTCGTCGCCGCGCGCCTTGAGGCCCCGCGAGGACGGCAGCACCTTGCCGAGCACAACGGTGGGGCACACCCACGAGCAGAAGAAGCGGCCTCCCACGAGCAGAACCGCCGCTGCGAGCACGAGGCTTACGACTGCCTGGGGAATGATCGCGTGCTGCGCGACCATGGCGGTCAAGGCTCCCAGCGGGCACAGCAGCACCAGATCTCCCCACCCGCCGGCGCACGCGTTGCCCATGCCCGTCGCGGTGAAGTAGCCGACCGCTGCCAAGGCGAGCACGCCTACGGCCACGGCAAAGCGCACCCGCGCCGTCTTCAGGGCGCCGTGCGGAGCCCTGCTCTCCACCGCCTCCGTCGCCTTCCCCTCTTCGCCTTTCCTAGCCATGGAGCACCTCGCCTTCTGCGGGAACGATTACAATGGCACGATCAGTGGCGCCCACCGAGATGGAGCCCGACGACAGCGACACGCAGGCATGCTCGCATGCGCCGCAGCCGTTGCAGGCGTCCTCGATCACGTAGGGCGTGCCGTCGTCGTTGACACCCATCGCCTCGAACGTGCAGGCATCGACGCACTCATGGCAGCCCATGGCCTGAAACGCCAGGCACCAGTCGGTATTGATGACGGCCATGCCCAGACGCACGTGCTCGCTCGCCGGCAAGCCCGGCAGCCGAAGGGCGTGGGTGGGACACGCCCGCACGCACAGCGGCTCGCCACCCTCGGCGCTCTCGCAGAAGTCGCACCAGCCGCGGTGATAGTCCATCTCGGGCGTGCGCAGGTTCAGAAGCCCCGACTCGAGCGTGGCGGGCTTGATGGCATGCCGGGGGCACACTTCCCGGCAACGCTCGCAGTGAATGCACGCAGCCAGAAAAGCGTTCTCGTCCTGAGCTCCCGGCGGTCGTACCACCGACTCGGCTCCCACGAGCTTCACGGCACCGAGCCCGAGCATGGCCACCGAGCCCACGGCGCCAATGGCGAACGTGCGCCGCGAAATGCCCGCGCCACCGCGCACGGGGCTCTTCTCTTCTTCCCTCATAGGTCGATCACCACTGCTTCGTCAAATGACTCGGCCGGCTCGTCGTCTTCCAGCACGTCGCACAGAAACTCGCGGTCCGTCTCCAGAAAGCCCGCCGTGAGATCGGCAAGCCCCTGGTAGAAGTCGGTTTTCGAGAACTTGCGCATGTCGGCGGCCATCATGGGGAACCACGCGCCCACGTGGTTGACGAGAAAGCCCTTCTGGCACTCGATGTGGTCGGCCGCGGCGTCCTCGTCACCCGCGCACAGGGCGTCGAGCGCACGCATGCCTAGTATCTGCATGAACTCCAACTCCAAGGCGATGTGGTCCTCGCCCTCCTTCCACGAGGGCTTCTTGTCGATGCCCGCACTCCTGTAGGCCACCAGCACCTCGTCGCGCGCGCCCTGCATGAGCAGGCGCTTGGGACTCGTGTACACGCTCTCGAAGGGGTAGGCCGCCGAGTAGCCGTTATTGCCGCCGCCGATAAAGGTGCGCGTGTAGTCCACCGCCAGCTCGGTCAGAGGCGAGGGGTGAGGGCTTGCCAAGTAGCGTCGAATCGAGGCGTAGCCCGCATCAACCTTCGCGTTGCCGGTATTGGCGGGAAAGGACATGGAGAGCAGCTCGTCGTAGCACTCCTGATCCACCTCCACGCGAAACAGCCGCGAAAGCAGCTGGTAGGTTGCCGTGCGCGACGCAAGCACCTCTCTTAAGGTCGGTTCCGTCATGGCGTCCTCCTTCTAGTTGGTTTTCGCAAGGGCGGGGCCAGCCAAGATGCCGCGGCCCACCTCGGTTATCTGCCAGGCGCCATCGAACGAGATGGCGTCGATTCCTTCGAGTCCCTTCACGAAGAAGCCCGAATAGCGCCGCGGCTCCTTGCACAGGGGATGATGGTCTACCAAGCCGTCGATGACCTTCTTGGTGGCGCCTCCCGAGCGCGCGCACTCCTCAAGTACCAGCCGATACACCGGCAGGTAGCGCTCACCTTCCTCCAAGAACCGCAGACGATCTCCCTCGGGGTCGCGCGCGTCGACCACCTCAAGCCCCTCGGCAGTGGCCGCATACGAGAACAGCGGCGGCGCTCCCACCTTTCCGAGCTCGAACGCTCCCTGAGCGCCCTCGGCCTGCGGCTCATCCGCAACCGCCGACCCGTCCGCCGCTGCGGCAGCGCCGTCGTCAGCGCATGAGAGCTCGTCAGCGTCCTCGGCCACGATGTCGAGCGCGCCCGCCCTCGCCAGGTTCGCGCACACCACCTCGGGCGCGTACGTGCACGTGCCCCCGCCCACGAAGCGGCGGATCTCCTCGTGCACGTCCTCAGACGCACGTCCCTCGCGGCAGAAGTCAATCACATGCGCAAGCAGCTTCTCGTTGCCCGGCATGCCTGCAAACGTGGCAGCGATTCGCTCGGCTGCCGGCACCTCCTCCTTCACCACCGGCGCATCGTAGTCCGCGGGCTTCTCGATGGGCGGCACGTACTCCCCGTAGCCCTCGTCGAACCCCATCTCCGCTGTCGGGTCAAACGCATCCCTCGGCATCACGTTAATCGGATCAGTCATGCTCTCCTCATTTCTCATCAGCATCAACGATATTTCTATGGACAGCGGGGCATGAGAGCCCCGCTTGACACGCGGACTGCGACGCCGAAGACAAGCCCAGATCCGCCGCGATGAGGACGGACGGCGCCGTGCGCGCGAAGTGACGGCCACCCTGCGCGTAGATGCGCTTGATGTCGGCCCCCGCACGCGAGGCGTCCGCGAGCTTCATGCGCTCGAACGCGGTAAGCAAGGCGAACTGGCTGCCAAGCCGCGCACATCGGGCCAGGCGCGCGCCGTCACGCTCGATCGCGTGGCACCGCTGGTCGAGCGGCGCCGACTCGTCGCTCGCGCAGGCCTGCGAGGCCAGCCCGTCCACTACCGCCATGACCACCACGCCCTCGCCGAGCATGTAGGCCGACGTGTCGAAGGTGGCGACCGCAACCGGCGCAGCAAGGTCGCCCGCCACGACCGGCCCGCCCATGGCCCGCTGAAGCCGCGCGAAAAGCCCGGCGGCATCCTCGTCGGCGCCTAAGGGCGCAAGGCACGCGGGAAGGCACGCGCCGTCGATGTCGCATGCCGAGCACAGCTCCTCAAGAAGCGCCGGGCCGACAAGCCCCGACAGACGTCGCATCAGCTCGTCAGCCTCACGCAGGCGGTCGGCCGCAAAGGCGAGCATACGCCCGTGGGCGTCGTCGGCAAAGGGCACCCCGCCGCCAGCCAGGCTGTCGAGCACCTCGCCAACCGCTTTTCCCTCGCATGCAGCCTGGTCGCGCACGGCCTTCCATGCCCCTGAGCCGCCGAGCCAGTCACCCAGCCCTATCCAGGCGCGCCGAGAAAGCGTGCTGCGGGGGTGGGCCGCGACGGCCAGGGCGGCGTACAGCACCACCTCGGGGCAGGCGTCGGACCGGCGGATGTCGGCCCGCGCGAGCGCTGGCTCCTCCACCGTGCAGAAGGCCACGTCCGCATCTGCAAGCGCGCGGCACGTAGCACGCACCCACCACGACGTCGGCACCACCAGCGTCACGCGTCGGCCCTCCACCGCCTTGCGGGCCAAGAAGCCCGCCACGCTCGCGCGCTCTTGGGCGTCGCTCGCAAAGACCTGGACCTTCTCAGTACGCACGGGGCTGGCCACCCGCACCTCGCGCGAGCGCGCGGCCCATGCGGTCAACCCCTCGGAAAAAGGGAAGGGCGCCTCGGGAACGCCCGGGTCCTCATTGCACCCGAAAGCGACCAGGCACCCGGTCAAGCGCTCCAGGGCCCGCTGCGAGGCGCGGTCGAGGGCCGAGAAACCCACGGCATACGTCACGTCGACGCGCAGCTCGCCCGCAAGCGCCTCGTCGTCTCCGAGCGCCACGAGGGCAGCGGCGCCCATAAGCGAGCGGGGCAGCGCGCCTCGCTCGGCGAGCAGCGCTTGGTACGCGTGCAGCACGGTCCGCTCCTCGTCCGAGACGAGCCAGCCGTCCTGCTCGAACGCCAGCTCGGAGATGCTGCGACACAAAAACTTGAGCATCTCCTGTATGCGGCGCGGCTTGCCGCCGAGCGTCTTCATGTCCTCGAAGAGCAAAGCCTCCTGCACGCTATCGAGCAGCGTCGGCGCAGCGGCTTCGCGTCGCTGCGCCGCGAACTTCAAAACCCGCTCGGTCAGTTCCTGCGTCACGAGCACCTGGATCGTGCCGGCTTCACCGAGCTCGGCTATCACGGCTCTGCGCGCATTGTCGCTGGGGACCACCACGCACGCTTCCTCGCCGCGCTCGCACGCCGCACGCGCCGCGCTTGCGGCCAGCCTCACCGCCTGCGCCTCCTCGCAGTACACAGCACACGGACGGGAGCCCTCACGCAGAAAGGCCGCAGCCTCCCCTTCAGCGACAGTATCCATCGCCGTCCTCATCGCGCTTCGCTTCCCCATCACCTTTTCGCTCCCCTTCCCAGCGCGTCGCGCGGCTTCCTGGCGCCTCGCGCGGACGCATTGTCTTGAACGGGACGCAGTGTAGTGCGACCAGGTTTTTCACGCTGGGCATATCGTGCTTATTCTTGATCTTTCAGAAGTTAAGATTTATCATTTTTTGCAATCAGAGCGCGCTGTTTGAAACAAGGGACGTGAAGCGAGGGGCCTGGGGGTAAGGGGGAATTGCATGGGAGCCGTATCCGAGGAGCTCGTCGGATGCCTGGTCGAAGAACACCTGAGCTGGGCCCGCGCTCAATCTGCGACGAGCGCGCCGTCGCTTGGGGCAGCCCAGCTCGGCGCCGTTCTCCCGCCCGCAGAAGCCGCCTCCCCCCTCACGCTCGTGACCGGTCCCTACGGCGCCGGCAAAACCCGCTTTCTCGAAGAGCGCGCCCGCAGGCTCATCGCGCTAGGAGCCCCGCCCGACTCGACCCTGCTCGTAAACGCCGCCGACGCCCGGCTTCCCACTACGCTGCCGCGCACCTTCCTCGCCGATGTGCTCGAGGCATACCTCGCCCGCGCGCCGCTTGCCCGGCATCAGCCGATCCACCTGTTCATCGACAACATAGAGTCAGTGGAAGATTGGCCGCGCTTCATCCGCTCGCTCATCGACGCCTACCCGGCGCGCATATGGGCGGCCGACGCATGCGCCAGCTGGCTCTCGTCGCCGCGAGCCAAGGAGCTGCCCGCTGACGCGCACGTGCATACGATGCTCGGCCCCACCACGTCCACAGCCCTGCGCCAGATCCTCGCACGTGTCGCCGATGACGCAAAAAGCGCTGATCCCGTCCACGAGGCGCTCAAGCGCTTCTACCGCCTCGGACGCGCCAGCGCGCTCGACGAGGCCGCCTGCACTGAGCGGACAGGCGAGCGGCACCGCCATCTGGCAAGGCTCAGCTGCGCCGCCGACGTCGCCCGCAAGCTGCCGAGCACAGCCCTCCCGCTCATCATGCGCACCGCCGCGCTTATGATCGGGGCGAGCGGCACCGACCTCGCCTTGTCGTCCGTCCAGCGCTCGCTCGCCGCCGAAGGCATGCCCACCACCCGCGCCACCGTGCGCACCATCGCTGACGCCCTGGAAGACGCCCACCTCATCTGCCGCATCGGCGGACTCGGGAAAGACGAGGACTCCAACCCGCGTGCGGCACAGCTCATCTGCGCCTGCGACCATGGCCTCGCCCAAGCGCTCGCGCCCGCACCGCTCGCGCCCGAGCCCCTGCTGACGTCAATCGTCTTCGAGCAGCTCTACGAGGCGGGGCTCTCTAGCCGCGTGCGCACCCATCGCCCGCGCGCAGGCCGCAAGCGCCTGATCGCCTGGACGGAGCCCGGGAAAGGCGCACCCACGCAGCTCATCGCCACCTGCGCCTGCAAAAAGGGGGAACGGCTGCCCGCCTCCCTCGTCAGCACCGCCGCGCTCGCGCTCTCCGATACGGGGCTTTCCCACCTCACCGTCGTCACCGCCGGCGCCGCCGAGGTGCGCGAGCTAGACGAAGGCGCGCTTTCGGCCGTGCCGCTCGGCGAATGGCTCCTCGAGCGGGCAGGCATCATCGCCTAAACGCATCGCGTAGGGTTCTACCAGGGCAGCTCCTTGGCCTCGATACGGTCGAGCAGGCTCTGGCGGTCGCGCACGCCGGCTTTCTTATACACCGAGGCCAGCAAGTCTCCGACCATGATACGGGAAAGCCCCAGGTCCTCGGCTATGCGGTCGATGGAGCGTCCTTTGGCGAACCCTCGCATGGCGACCATCTCGCTCTCGTTCAGGTCGACTTCGCGAGCCAGAAGCTCGCAACGCCGGCGGAACTTGCCACGCACAGCGCTCTGGGTCGTCCCCTCCACCCCCAGGAAAGCCGCCTCCCGGCGCAGCTCGTCGATGAACTCGGAAAGCTGCTCGCGCCGATCAGCGCGGCAGTACGCGCAGATCGTGAACAGGGCGTCGTCATCCACCAGCGGAATGCAGCGGCGCGGGCCACTCGCGAACGTCTCAACAGGAAGAATGCCCCGCTGCAACAGGAGCACCGTGTCGTCGAGCGGATACGTGAGACAGTCGACGGGGCTCTCGACGAGCAACGGCACGCCCTTCGGCTCGAACCCATGGTTGCGGCACAGCCGCTGTATGTTCGCCCACCCGAACTCGGCTGCGACCCCGCCGAGCCGAGCAAGGTTCTGATTGCGTAGATCGTCAAGGGAAAGAGCGTCGTGAGAGGAAAGCGGGTTAGCCTCCTCCACCAGGGCGACGAATCGTTCCTGATATAGATCGATGCACACCAGATCCGGGTCGAGCTCCTCGCTGAACCCCTTGTGTCCGATGGCGATGTCCGCCTCGCCGACGAGCACTGCATGGGTTCCTGACACCTTCGGCGCGGTCAAGAACACCATGGACGTGTTGCTTGTATCGCGTAGCGTGCGCCCCACCCGCGAGAGCAGCGAAATCACGTCGTTGTTATACAGGATGCCGGTCACGCGCACGATCAGGCTCTCGCTGAGGCGCGCCATCTCGCGATGGGCGCTGTCGAGCAAGTCCACGATGCTGGCCGCACGACGGTACAGCAGCGCGCCGGCCTCGGTAATGCCCAGCCCACGACGACCTCGCAGCAAAAGCGTCGTGCCGAACTCGCGCTCAAGCACCGCGATATGCTTGGAGAGCGTCGATTGGGTGGTATGCAGCTGCTCCGCAGCACGCGTCAAGTTCATCTCGTCCACGATGACGAGGTATTCCCTCAAAAGCTCACTTTCCATATCAGTCATTCCCGAACGGAATGCCAGGATCTTCTTTTTCCAGATTGGAAACCTCAATAACCTGGCATTCCGATCTTTCCCCTCACCTTCCTTCCATGCGGAATTATAAAGATTTCGTCGTTGCATGCCAACGATAGAAAACCAGATCCGTCAAAGGAAAGAAGAGAGGAAAAGGAGGAGAGGATGAGCAAGCTATCGATGAGCCGTCGCAGTTTCCTGAAGACTACCGCGGT
Source organism: Adlercreutzia sp. ZJ473 (assembly GCF_013185065.1). Lineage (GTDB taxonomy): Bacteria > Actinomycetota > Coriobacteriia > Coriobacteriales > Eggerthellaceae > CAAEEV01. The sequence continues at coordinate 39,847 of NZ_JAAVTO010000007.1, forward strand.
CACAAGCGCCGCCGTGGCCCTTGCGGGAACCACGACGACCGCCGCCCTGGCCGAGAACCCGAACGCGGGCGCGGGCGCGGGCGAGATCAAGCGCATCCGCACGGGATGCCGCGGCTGCGGCAAGATGGAATGCGGCGTCATCGCCGTCGTGCAAGACGGGAAAGTCATCCGCATCGAAGGCGACCCCGAGGCGTTCCAGTCCATGGGCAACTGCTGCACCAAGTCGCAGTCTTCGCTGCAGGCGGCCTATCACCCAGACCGCCTGCGCTATCCCCTGAAGCGCACCAACCCCAAGGACAACGACGATCCCGGCTGGCAGCGCATCAGCTGGGACGAGGCCATTTCCACCGTGGTAAGCAAGTTCGACGAGCTCCAGGCCAAGTACGGTGGCGAGTCGCTGTTCGGCATGGCCGGCACCTCGCGCGTGTGGTGCATGTTCGGCTCTGCTAACGGCATGTGGCTGTGGGATTCCCCCAACATCGTCCAGGCGTGGCAGATCTGCAAGGGGCCACGCCATTTCGCAACGCTGATGGTGTCGAACTTCGCCCAGAGCTGGATGGCCACCGTCGACCACCCCGACGTGTACGTGCAGTGGGGCGGCGCGGCCGAGATGTCCAACTACGATGACGCCTGCCGTACCACCGTCGACGTGGCCTCCGACGCCGACACCTACATCGTCGTAGACCCGCGCCTCACCAACATGGGCAAGGAGGCCGACATCCGCCTGCCGCTGCGCCCCGGCACCGACGGCGCCATGGCTTTAGGCTGGAGCAAGGTCATCGTCGACGAGAAGCTCTACGACGAGCTGTTCTTGAAGAAATGGACGAACTTCCCGTTCCTCGTCTGCATGGACATGGAAGCCACGGGTTGGCAGGAGCTCACCCCCATGTTCGGCGCCCCCTTCGATCTGAAGACGAACCTCATCAAGGAATCCGACATCAAGGAAGGCGGCAGCCCCAAGCGCTTCATGATCCCCGACGGCAAGCGCATCGCAGCTGGTAAGACGGGCAACGACTGCCTCACCTACTTCGACACCGAGACAGGCATGTGGGAGGGTCAGACCTGGATCAAGCCGACCAAGGGTCGCGAGGCCCAGCAGGAAAACCTCATTCCGGGCCAGTCCCAGGGCTTCGTCATCGACCCTACGGGATTCACGGCCGAGGATGGCTTCGCCGCCGAAATCGACCCGCAGCTTGAGGGTGAGTACGAGATCACGCTGAAGGACGGCCGCACCGTCAAGGTGCGCACCGTATTCGAGCACTACAAGGACACCCTGGCCGACTACACCCCCGAGAAGGTGCAGGAGATCACCGGCGTTCCTGCCGAGCAGATTCGCACGGCAGCCATCACCTGGGCCACCCCGGTCGACCCCTCCAAGGGCTACCCTAACGGCGGCATCCAGTACATGCTGCCCACCGAGCATGCCAACACCGCCATCCAGAACGTGCGCGCCCTTGACACCCTGACGGCGCTCGTGGGAGCCATTGACACCCCCGGCGGCCAGCGAGCCTCCACCCGCGCGCCCATCGAAGGCGGCCAGATGGGCTTCGCCAACAACGGCTCCGGCATGCCGCCGCTGTCCGAAGGCCAACTCGAGAAGATCCTCGGCCGCGATCAGTTCCCGCTGCTGTACTGGTGGGGCATGTGGGCCGACGCCGCCACCACCTGGGACGCCGTGCTCACCGGCGAGCCCTACCCTGTCGTGGGCGCCTTCAACTCCTCGGGTGACTTCATGAACCAGTGCAACACCGCCGTTGCCTGGGAGGCGCTGAAGAAGCTTGAGTTCTACGTCGAGTGCAACCTGTGGCACACTCCCGGTGGCGGCGTCTGCGACATCGTGCTGCCGGCCGCCCACTGGCTCGAGCTCTCGAGCCCCCGCTCGTCCCAAGGCTCCTCCGGTGCCATGGGCGCCACGGTGAAGTGCATCGACCCACCTGGCGAGGCCAAGTTCGACGGAGAGATCATCGAGATGCTCTACAAGGAGAAGGGGCTGCCCTATAACATCATCCCCGGCTACGACGAGTATCCCGGCGTGCAGGGCATGCTCGACATGGCCGTCGCAGGCTTCGAGCCCGAGGGCTGGGACAAATTCAACGAGCGCTTCCAGGAGCACGGCTGGTGGGACTGCAAGGAAGTGGAGCCCGAGCTGTGGGGTACCTACCGTCGCTACGAGACCGGTGCTCTGCGAGGCCGCAACGCCGGCGGATTCGTCGGCACCGTGGGCGACTGGCTGCCCGGCTTCTACACACCCACCAAGAAGATGGAGATCTGGTCAACGGTCATGGAGTCGTTCCACCCCAACCAGGGATGGGAGATGCCCACCTACCGCGAGCCCACGCACTCCCCCATCTCCGACCCGGAACGCGCGAAGGAGTACCCGCTCATCATTACGACCGGTCGCCGCATTCCAGTGTACTTCCACTCCGAGCATCGTCAGCTTCCCTGGTGCCGCGAGCTGTGGCCGGTGCCCCGCGTCGAGATCAATCCCGTCACGGCGGCCGAGTACGGCATTGAGCAGGGCGACTGGGTGTGGATCGAAACGCCCGACGGCAAGATCCGCGAGGTCGCGGATCTCTACTACGGCATCGATCCCGGCGTCATCAACTGCGAGCACCAGTGGTGGTTCCCCGAGTTCAAGCAATCTGGCAGCGGCCACGAGCTGTGCTGCGTGAACCACCTGATCGACCATCACGCCCAAGATCCGCACTGCGGATCATCCAACCTCCGCGCTTACCTGTGCAAGATCTACAAGGCAACCCCTGAGAATTCCCCGTTCGGCAATCCCATCCCCTGCGATCACAGCGGCGTGGAGATCATCCACGATGCGAGCGACCCGCGCCTGAAGGAGTGGCTGCCCGTCTACGAAGGGAGGGATGAATAATGACCAAGTACAGCATCGTCACCGACCTTAACCGCTGCGTGGGATGCCTGGCCTGCTCCACGGCATGCAAGGCCATCAACGGCGTGGAGCCCGGCGCGTTCTGGAACAAGACCCTGCGCATCGGCCCCAATCCCACGGAGGGCGGCTCCGGCCAGTATCCCGACGTGGAGATGTACTTCCTCACCGTGCAGTGCCAGCACTGCGAGAACCCCGAGTGCGTTAAGGTGTGCCCCACCAACGCGTCCCACATCGCCGAGGACGGCACCATCCAGATCGACAAGGAGAAGTGCATCGGCTGCCAGTTCTGTGTCATGGCCTGCCCCTACGGCGTACGCTACCTGCACGAGGAAGAGCGCGTCGTCGAGAAGTGCACCCTATGCGAGCAGCGCATCGCCCAAGGCGAGCTGCCCGCCTGCGTCGCCCAGTGCGGCGGCATGGCGCGCTTCTTCGGTGACATCGAGCAGGGCATCGAAGGCTTCGAAGGTCCCGAGCAGGCCGACGGCAAGCGCGTCATCCTGAAGGACTTCTGCAACGAGTTTAGCGACGAAGACGTCCATACGCTGCCCAACGCCGGCAATGACCCCACGTTCCGCTACATCCTGCGCGGCAGGAAATGGCAGGGAGGCGAATAAGACATGGAAATGCAATGGCCCCTTATCCTGTTCACCGCCTTCGTGGCGTGGTCGGCAGGTCTTTTCGGCACCCAATCGGTGCTCGCGGTCATGGGCAAGGCCAAGAAGGCCCAGATGCCCATGCTCATCACCTCGGCGGCGCTCCTCGTCATCGGCGGCGTGGCGGTGTTCTTCCATCTTGAGCACTGGGAGCGCATCTTCAACGGCTTCGGGCATCTGAGCTCTGGCATCACCCAGGAGCTCATCGCCATCGTCGTGCTCGCCATCGTAATGGTCGTATTCTTCGTGATGCTGCGCAAAGGCGCTGGCGGCGAGGTTCCCCGTGCGCTGGCGATTGTCGGCATCGTCGTGGCGGTTGCGCTCGTGTGCGTAGCCGGCGCCAGCTACCTTATGCCGGCTCGCCCGACCTGGAACTCCATCACCGAAGTTCTGTCGCTGGTGGGCAACGCCTGCGCGTTCGGCCCGCTGACGGCGCTTCTCATCATGACGCTCGTTGATAGCGCGGATGGCGAGGGCATCTCCGCAACCGCGCGCATCGCCTTGGTGGGCACAGTGGCGAACGCTGTCACCACCATCATCTTCCTGATCGTCATGGTCATTGCCGACGGCTCCCTCACTGACGTGGGCTACTACTTCGACCCGACGCATCCCACCCATGCGATGCAGACGGTCGCAGCAGCCAACCCGTTCGCCGGCGGCTCAGCGGTCACGGCTGTGGTCGCCATCATCGGCGCCGCGGCGGCCGCAGCGCTCGCGCTAGTCGGCTCGAAGAAGCCGGCACCTACGGCCAAGGTGCTTGCTATCGCGGCCCTAGCGTGCGCTCTGATTGGCGCCGTGACCCTGCGCATGGCCTTCTACGCCTCCGGGCTGTCCATGTTCATGTTCTTCTAGGAACTTGAGGATCCGGCTGCGCATCACAGCCGGATCCCGATGAAGGGCCCTTGACGGAGGATCCCTAACATAGAATCCCGAGAAAGACCCTCGATGGAGAATTCCCGACAGAAAGCCTAGACAGAAATCCCTCACATAGAGTTCCCTCTCTCTTCTCGCCCCGCCGCGCTCCTCTCCCTCCCGCGCGGTGGGTCATTTTGCTGCCCCTATTCCCCAGAATGAACTCGCGCTTAGCATACGCTCCCGACGTGCACCCGCGCCTTTGTCCGCGCACTCCGGCCCCGGCACGATGGCGCTGTTCTTCCTCGCCTCCGGGCGCTAGCGGAAAAGCGAGCGTCCGGCAAGCGCGGGCGCGGCACCTCCGCGCGCCTACGCGGGCGCAATGAAATCCCGATTCGGGAAAACATGGCATGAAAAATGCCAAGGACAGTCAAATTCTACACGAGCTGAAGAAGTCGATTGCGAATCGACGCAAGATCAAATCATTGCTATTGATCGTAGAGTTATTCAAATACGTGCCATAGCGTGTTATGCAGTTCATCGAGTTACGTTCCTTATCACCGAGTCCGAATCACTTTGTAACCACTGGGGTGATTACAAATCCGCCCATTCGTCAGAAGTGAGCTTGAAGCAGACTTCACTCGGAAACCTCTCGGCGTTCCTGCCTGCCGCTTTACTTAAATTACCTGTCTCAACCTGGTAAAGCATCGCCAGGTCGCCGTCCAACATAACCTGCACTCCGCGCATCGTGTATACAAGATCGCTTATGGCCGGCTCGTTCGCAGGGACGATTGCGACCGATGCATCCTCTTCTGCTTCCATGGGTCCTTCTCTTGTCTTGCCATAGCTTCCTCCCTTTCGTTTTGCATTTGGTTGGATGGATTGTATCAAGCGAGAAAAGCGCTTATGGAAGGAGCGCCTTCCCCGTCGGCTTCTACTCGGTTACAGCCGCTTTGCGAGCCTTGGCTTGAGCAATCATGACCTCCAGCTGCTCGACCCATTGGGGGCGGACCCAATGGGGCTATTGGGTTTTCAGGTCAGCCCAATGCCCCCAATGGGTTCCCAATAGCCCCCATTGGGTTCAAGAGAAGGAGACGGGCGGGCGCTCGGCGACAGGGACGTAGCCGTTCAGCCTCTTTAATGTAACAAAAGCGCCGGACTCCGTGAAATACTCACCGGTCGGGCGCTTTAGTAGAGCATACATTAGCACGTCTACTTGATCTTGATAACCTCTCCCACACGATTTATATACAACAGTCTTCTCACGTGATGCAGGTTATGTGCCCATTTGGACACCTCATCTTGGATTCTCTTATTCGAGAGCCCCTTCATGCGACGTGAGTCAAAGATGATGTCGCGAGATTGATGAGCGGCTTCGCGGATGCGCTTCTGCACAACGCGGATATTGTCTGATGTTGGGGATTTAACTTCCCACAGAACACCGTCGGCAATAAAGTCCGCGTTTTTGACCCGCTTGCCTTTTGACTGCGGCTTGAACTCAACGTCAATCCCTGAACTGGCAATAGCGCGAGCAGCATTCATCTCATGCTCTTCGATATTGAGATCAGCGGGTGCGGTAATTGTTCCTTGGCGTTTTTCCATGCGGACAATTATGGGGCACGCGTCAAGGGGACTTTGTGACCCTGCGACCTTAGCCGATGGGATCCCTTCACGGTCTTTCGAGACGCAAGAGGGATTGCACTCACTAATTCCTTGTCCTCGATGCGTGCCACTGCGAAGCTCTTCTTACCGGCGTCCTTGAGTGAGGCGCCGACGAAGTAGGACGGCGTAGCTTTGATGGGGGCCATGCTCTCGCTCGATCTCCCACCGGCCCGTTCCGACCATTCTGGAGTCAACGGCGGCAGCATAGCGCACCTCGACCGACATGCCCGCCACACTCGTGGCCGGCGGCTCATATCCCCGCACGACGCGCGAGGGCACCGATCCGGCCCGGATACTAGCGGGCGCCGCGCGGCGTGAGCGGATGCGGCTGCGCACGCACGCCGTGTCCGAGGCACCACGGTGCAACCACGCGCAGAGGATGCTGACCATCCGCGACTTGCGGGGGTGCTGATTCTCGGACTCCATGACATACGACGACGGGCCGTCGACGGCGATCGGACCCATGTTGTTGCGCAGATACCCAAGCACACGCCTCGCCGCTCTCTCGCGAGCAACCTCCAGATCGACGCACGCCTCGAGCAGAACTCTCTGGCTCGTCAGCCAGCCTGGCGGCTGCCCTCGTCGCCAGAGTCGCTATGTTTCCCCAAAAACGTTACGCCGTGAGGCAATTGACATACCAGCAGAGCACCGACAAGTGCTTTTCCAAGATCTTTGGCTACATCGAAAATACCATTTGCTTCCTAACCAGAAGGTCTTCTTTAAGGGCAAGATGCTCGACGTCTTCACTCTGCTCGTTGACTTGATAAAGGCAGCAGATTGTCGTTGACTACGTTGACAAGAGCACCCTGAACATGCCTTCTGCCAAAGAGTCTAAATTCTGTCTATCTGCTCTCCAGAGCCACCGATTCCCTTCTCCATGGCATAGCGCACAAGCTCGGCAACGCTGTGCGTGTCGAGCTTTGTCATAAGATTCGATCGATGCCATTCAACGGTCTTCACGCTCAGTCGGAGATCGCATGCGATCTGCTGATTCGTATCGCCGCGCACAATGCAAGCCAGCACTTCGCTCTCTCTTGGCGTGAGCGTATCGATTGGATCGACGAGTCGCTTGCGGTGCGCGCTCGCGACAAGTCGCGCCATGGCGGGGTGAAGATAGAACTCCCCATTATGTACGGCCCTGAGCGCCGTGAGGAATTCGTCACCTGCAGCCTTTTTTCCTATGCAGCCGGAGATATCGACGGCGAGAATGGCCTCGATGAACTTCTGCTCCTCATGCTGCGTCATGATAAGAATGCACGCATCCGGATGACGCTCGAGAATAGCGCGCGAAGCCTCGATACCCCCCATCTTCGGCATCGTGACATCCATGACAACGACATCTGGGAGCAAGCGATCGTAGAGCGCCACTGCCTCGAGTCCGTCCGCTGCCTCCCCCACGACCTTGACATCCTCTTCGTACTCCAGCATTGCGGCCAGGCCAGACCTCAGTAGTGCATGGTCATCCACGAGTATGATGCGCATGACATCACTCACCATCGTCCTCCTCGAGGTACATCGTTGGCACACTAAACCGCACGTTCGTGCCAACGCCAGAAGTCGATCCGATCCAGAAGTAACCGCCTATGGCGCTCGCACAGTCGCTCATGGACTTGAGGCCATAGCCCGTTCCCTCGCTCAAGCCCGTGTCAAACCCTTGCCCGTCGTCACGTACGGAGACAGTAAACCAGCTTCCGTCATCGTGCATCTCCACCTCAACGTGCGACGCATGGGAATGCTGCGCACAGTTGGAAAGCGCCTCAATCACGCCAGAGAGCAGCATGCTCTCCTGCAGGGCGCTGAAATGCACGTCGGTCGCATTGCCGATAACGGAAAAGCTGATGGACTTACGGGACAGCCGAGCCTCCGCCGCTGCCTCGATTGCCTGACGCAAACCAAGATATGCAAGTTCACTCGGACGAAGGTCAGTGGCAAGACGGTTCACCCCACTAAGGATCTCATCGGAGATGCGGGAGCAGTCCTCGAGGATGCCAAGGGCGTCCTCGGTTAAGCCCTTGGCGAGCACGCGTCGGGCGGTTGCAAGCCTGACCTTGAGAGCCACGAGGTTTTGGCTTGTCTCGTTATGAAGTTCGACCGCTATTCTCGCCCGTTCATTCTCGACGCTATCCAGCGAGCGTCGAAGAATGTGGCTGCGAGATGCCTCTCTGCGGTGCATGAGATAAAGTGCAGCAAAGCACAGCTCATCGAGAACGCCATTATGCACAAGGACATCATCACGAGAAACGGGATAGACTGAGACGAGACCATAGAGATTCTTCCGCCCGAAAAGCGGCATCACCAGCATTCCGCTGTTAAATGTGCTATATGAAAAGGGAGCGTAAACGGCACGGCGATAATCCTCCATCAAGTCGAGATAGGAAAGACGGGGGAAGCCCGAGAGCCAATGGCTCGCAGACGTCCTATCGACATCATCTGGATCCTCCGCAAGGAGCAGGCCGTTTGAATCCTCAATGGTGACGCGACAACCAGGAATATCGAGAACCTCTCTCGCGCTGTCAGCAAGCTCTTGGAAGGAGCCTCCTTTGACCGCAAGCGAAAGAAGTGAATATCTCTGACTTTTATCTTTGAACGGTAGTGTCGCATATGCATCGAGTGAATCATCGCCTGCGAGGGCGGCACTGCGAATCCTTGCACTTAAGGTTGCCTGCTCAAGAGAGGATGAAAGCCTCTCCGCGCAGCAAATGAGGTTTTCACGTTCGGATGGCAGGTAATGGCAACATTTTCCCGGAGAGAGAAAGTATCGATCCTTGAGCTGATCTCCTTTAAGAGGTACGCAGGCGATGGTGGTGATGCCATAGGACTCCATACTGCAACGAACATGTCTGTCCTTGATCGCAGTCAAATCCATCTCCGAGAACTGCTCGCGCATTGTCCTAAGGAGAGATGCTAGGTCGGACGCTGAGGCGACATGGGCAGGCTCCTGCTCATGGGGAAGCCAGAAGACAGGCGCGTATCCCCCCATCGCGTTCTTGCGGTAAAGAACGCACACCTTGCTCCCTGTTGACTCAAGCACGTCAAGGAACAGCGACTCTAGACTCTCGCCATGACTCCTATTTGCGTCCACGAACCCTCCTCGTACATTCTTGGCCAGCTGCTCAATCAATATAAACATATTTTACACTTGCGGGCAGACAGCCCTCAAAGCCGTCTGCCCGCTATCATCTGCTATGTTCGAAAGCGATCGCGCTACCCGCGCTTGAGGTGATCAAACCCGTTCCACACAGGAATGCCGGTATACTCGCAGAGCTCTTCCTCGCCGCGAAGGACACGAAGGGCTGCGCTGGCGAGCGCCTCACCCTCAAGCTCACCCGGCCTTACGTCGACGGGAGCAATCCATTCGACACGCTCCTTGATGTAGCTAGAACCATACTCATCGTTCATGAGACCTCCGGTGAGAATGATTCCGTCCACATCACCTTTGAGAGCGGTTGCCATGTAGCCGATCCAGTTGGCGACATTGTAGAAAAGAGCCTCGTAAACGAGTGCGGCATATTCGTCGCCGGCTTCGATCATTCTCTTGACCTCGAGAGCATCATCGGTGCCGAGATGGCTCACAAGACCGCCTTGCGTCGCAATCTTTTTCTTGATGGATTCCGCCGTGGCTCCCTCAGCACCGACGAAGGCCTTCACGAAGCTGATGAGGCCAACGCGCCCCGGGCGGTTAGGCGTGAACGGACCGTCCTGCTCGATGCCGTCGGTGGCTTCAATGACTCGGCCCTTCTGATGTGCGGCTACCGTGATGCCGCCGCCGACATGGGCAACAACAAGATTGAGGTCCTTGTAGTCGCGTCCAAGCTCGGTTGCGTGGCGAATTGCCTGTTCCTTGGTGTTGAGCATGTGCACACAGCAGCGGCGTGGCGTCTCCTTGAAACCGCCGACATGGGCAACGTCCTGGAACTCCTCGCTTGAGCCCATGCCAGCGGCAAAGGCATGGGCGCCGCAGGCATCTGCGATCTCGCGAGCAATAATGACGGCAGAGTTGTTCGGGTGCACGCCGTACTTACCCACGCGAGCGTCTTCTACCATTGTGTCGTTTATGACATAAGTTCCATAGGGCACGGCGGCCAGACCCACGCCGCCAACACCGACGACGGCGTCGATGGAGCCGACGTCCTGCCCAGCCTCGCGAGCAGCAGCGAGAAGAGCGTCGCGACGAAACGGGCCCTGATCGCAGATGCCGCCCGCAGCTTCGAGGTCTTCCGGAGAATGAACGATGTTCGCCTTCCAGACCTCGGTATCGTTTTCGAAGATGCTCGCCTTAGTGCTTGTGGACCCCGGGTTGATCGCAAGAATGCGGAAGATTTTATCAGCCATGCTTTTCTCCTAACACTGGGCCGCGGTGACGGCGGTCGAGAAGACCATGCCGTCAACGTCGGATCGACGCGAAATCTCGCCCATAGGCTTGGCGAAGCCGCACATGACGGCGAAGGTGCCGCCGCCATTGGCGAACATCGAGACGGACTTGACGGTGATGTTGCCGGCGTCGCAATCCGGGAAGACGAGAATGTTCGCTGTGCCCTTGAGGACGTTCTCGCCCTTGATCTTTTTTTCAGAGACCCCTGGGACGATGGCGCTGTCAAGCTGCAACTCGCCGTCCATGAGCAGATCAGGACGCTTCTCGCGAGCGATTTCGACGGCTTTACGAACTTTTTCGGCATCTGCGGAGCCGCCCGAGCCCTTAGTGGAATAGGACAGGAAGGCAATGCGGGGCTCCCAGCCGAGCAACTTCTCAACAGATGCAGCCGTGTTGGTGGCAATGCACGCAAGCTCCTCGCTGTTGGGCTGAACGACCATGACCGGATCGGCAAACACGAGCATGCCGTCCTCACCACCGTCAAAGTTGTCGGGTTCTACGATGACGTAGGCGTTGGGCATCGCGGCACCCTCTGCCAAACCGATGAACTCCTGCCCAGCCGAAACCGCTTCAGCCGTGGGACACGTATAACCGCAAACAATGCCGTCGGCCTTACCGGCAGCCACATACATACACGCAAAGTTAATCTTGCTGGACATCATATCGATGGCGACTTCCAGAGGAAAATCCTCACGCTCGGCGTAGATGGCGGCGAGCTCTTCGACTAAGGCTGTATCGGCATCGATATCAATAATTGTGACGTCGACATCACCAACAAAGCCCCTGATGGTATCGGCATCGCCCATCAAGACGCTCTTGCACACGCCAAGCTCGGCGGCCTTGGCGCCAGCGAGAGCGACCGTCTCGCTATCGGCCTCGGGAAAGATAATGGTCGGGCATGTAGCCTGAGCGCGTTCGATGAAGATGGACCTTAGGTCTGCCATTGTTGCTCCTCTCAAATCTCTAGTTTAAAGAACGGACCCCGCGCTTGCATACGACGCAGGGTCCTGCTATCCGTCCTGCGAAGGATGCCCCTACTGAACCATCTCGGACAGCTTATCCACGGCATCCTGGAGCGTATCGCACTCAATGAGCATGGTAAGCGGAACCGTAATCTTGAGCTTGTAGTTGAGCAGGCCGCAGACTTTCATGCCATTGACGCTCTTGAAGTGGAGGTCGTCGTCCCATTTGAGGTCGGGGGTGAGCGTTGCGGGGTCTCGCTTGATCGCCTTGCCGACGGCGTCGAGCAGAATCTCGGTAATCTCTTCCTTGGTGTATGCCATGATTGCTCCTATCTGTTGGTTTGGTCGTAACGAAAAGCCTACACAGCCCAAGGACGGCGGCAGTCCTTGGTGATAAGAGTGCGAAGATCTTCGATAATCTCACCGAAGAAGCGCTCCTTGAGAGGGAACATAGGACCGGTGTACATAGTGACGTGATTGGTGCCAGGCCAGACCTTCAAGCCGCAAAACACTTTGGCCTCATAGAGCTTGTTGCAAAACTCTACGTCCTCATCGCGGTTAGGATCGCTCTCGAAGGTGTGCATATAAACAGGCGGAAAGCCCTTAAGATCGGCAACAGTGCAGTGGCCCGGGACGATTTCGGGCGAGAGGGCGGGCATGGCAACGTTCGCGGAGCCAAAGAAGCTGTGCCACGTGATCTCGCGCTCCTCGCAGCCGAGGTTCTCGCTGGCATAGCTGATGCGGCTGGAGGGACCGCTCGCCGTGTCATCGGTCGGAGGGGCGATTACAGAAAGGCCGCGCGGGGTTATTCCATAGCGCTGCAGACGGAACGCTAGGCCAAGCGCCATCATTCCGCCGATGCTGTAGCCCGAGAGCACGATGCAGTCGGGATCGATGTTAAGCTCGTCGGCGTGGTCAACGGCCCACTGATAGGCGGCGTGCAAATCGTTAAGCTGGCCTGGCTGCTTGGTATTGGGATGCGGTCGATACTGGGGAGCGATGACAACAGCACCAAGGTCCGCGCTGTACTGCGCCATGTCCATTCCGAAATATTCCGGCTTGCCACCAATGCCAGTGGCATAGAAATACATAATGCACGGACGCTTGCTGCCATCGCCTCCCTTGGGTAGACGCACGAGAAGACGCAGCTCGGGAGCGTCTGGCTCCTCGACGCAACCAGGTGCCCAATACTCAGCCCACTCACCAGCAGCCTCGAGCTCGGGCGGCATCTCCATGCCAGCCGTCATCGACTCGAATGCACCCTCGAACATGGCGCGACCCATCTCAACCTCTTCCTCGGTAAGACCCGGGGTCATAACATCGGCGAAGAGGGAAGGGAGAGAAGGATTGTTCCAGTTGTCGCGGACATCCCCAGGAAGGCCCCACCTCGGGTCTCGGCGATCATCAACGCGCATGTAGTCGTAAGCCATTGTCGTACTCCTTTCATCATGGTGTCCCAACGCCGAAAGCAGTATGCGAGAAAGGCTCCTTTTGCAGAACGGGTCTTATGCGGGCACCCACCCCAGGTAAAACCCTAGAGACGGAAAACCAGGAGGTACCGGATGAGTTTGAGCATCATTAAAACCTTCGCAGGCTCTCGACCTAGTTTCTAAACAGGGCTTGCAATATATAATTTGATGGTAAGCTATGCCTAACCCACCAAAGCGCCCAGGGAGTCTCAGTGATTCGCGGAATAGGCATTGACGCCGTCACCATATCCGAGTTTGAACGCCTTCTCGAAGGCCCCGATAACTTTGCGGGCTACACTTTCACCGAAAGGGAGCTCTCCCAATCCGAGGGAGGTCAGAGGTCGCAAAAGCTTGCTGGATGCTTTGCCGCCAAAGAAGCCGCATTCAAGGCAATTGCCCCGCTCTTGCCTGAACGAACTTTTGACTTCAGGCTTATTGAGCTACTGCGAAACGAGGACGGCAGTCCCACCATAGCTCGCAACGACAAGACGCTGGCTCTTCTTGAGGATGCAGCCATAACGAACCTTCATGTGTCGTTGACCAACGAGGGCGATCTTGCCATGGCGTTTGTCATAGCCGAAGCCGTCGGCGCCGAAGAGTAGGAACGCCAACGAGGCTCAGCAGCTAGGACGCTCGATTAGAACGCCGCTCCAAGATGTCTGCGAAACTACGCGCGGGAACGAGCGGCCGCACGGCACAGCAGCGCAATAGCTGCTGCCGCCGCAATGCAAGCAGCCACAACGGGCACATAGGTGCCAGCCCCGTCAAACGTCAAGCTATAAAGCGGAGCAGACAACGCCATTCCCCCGTTAATGAAGCTTGTGCCCACAGCCACCGCCTTCCCGTAGCAGGCAGGCGGAAACGCCTCCCCCATAAGCAGCGCCGGAGCCACGGTACCCAGGCACGTGGCAAATCCCGCTAGAGCCGCTCCCATAAAGAGCACGGTGGCGGCACCCTGCATCAAGCCCGCTATCATAAGGGCAAAACCGACAATCCCCAGCGCCGCCCCTGACGCAATGGCAACTACTCCATTTTTCGCATCCTTCAGCAAACCGAGCCCGATTTTTCCTGCCAGAAGCCCACCCGACATACACGACAAAACAGTAGCTGCCGTCATTGCGTCGAACCCCGATTGCTGCGCGACGGCATTTATCTGAGTGTTCATTATGCCTACAAAACCGCAAAGCACGCAGGCAATCGCTACGGGCGTGAAAGAACGGAACGTTGTAAGCTTTACGGAATCGGCAGCTCCCTTGGCACGGGAGCCAGTTGTCCTTCCGTCCTTGCAGGCCACCTCGGCGCCATTACTTTGGTTTGGCCGAACCAGCCAGCAAGCAGCCACTATACCGCACAGCGCAATGGCCACCCCCATTGCGCTTAGAGCCCATTGCCAACCGAACAGCGCAATCGCCTGCGCCAGAAGAGGGCTTACCACCATGCCCGCTACGCCCACCACGGCAAAGGCAATACCCGTAAGAAATCCTTGTCGCAACGAAAACCATTGGTTTATGAGAATGGGCGCAAGCACACTTGAGCAAAGGGGATAGCACAACCCAGCCACTAAGCCCGCCAGCCAGACCATCGGAATTGCCGGCATCATGGCAAGCAGCCCGTAAGCCGCCCCCATCAGCACCGATCCCGCAAGCACAGTGGCTCGCATAAAACGAGAGAGGATCCTCTCCCCCAAAGCACACGAAAGCACGGCGCTCCCCGTCATAAATGTGTAGTAGAGGTTCACATCGGTCACACTGCTTCCGAAATTAGCCACGAGCGGAGAGACGAAAACCCCAAAGCAGAGCAGCGGCAAACCGAAAGCTGCTGCGCAAAGCAGGCAGCAGCCCGCAAAAGCACACCACGCCCTCGGCGACGGATTGTCTGCCCTTTCCGTTCTTTTGTGACCCTCAGCCATGAGTTCCCCTTTCCTTGGAAGCTGTTTGGCACGCCCATTGTTTCAGAGGTACCTGCAGGCGGGAACGATACAACTCATGGGGCAAACCCCAGGGTTTCCCCTAGGCCGCCCCCGTCGCAACAATTCATTAAAACGGTTTGAAATTGGAAGTGCGGGCGTTTTCTTGGACACTCTATTAGCATCACCCGCAAACCGCAGGCGATTACTGCCATGCAATATTCGCAAGTAACTTACCACTCTCAAATAACTCTTATGGGGTATATCCTCATTGACGCAGAGCGCAGAGCTAACGGAATACGAGGTCACACGTAGCATCAACGATGGCAAAACATGCCTTGAACATGAAATGGAGAAGCCCTCCGAGTACGATTGACGGGCTTGGCTAGGCGATATAAATCGCCGCTGATTTGCAGATTTCCAGCAACTCCCTCAACTACGATGTCGTTTATCAACGGGAATATACTGCCCATGAACTGGGGTTGTTAACAAAATCTTACTCCCGCTCGTTGACAAGAACAGGATTGTTCACGTACTTAAGTAGTTGCTATAATGAACCCGTTAGAACCGAGGCACGGCGACAATTGGGTCCCTACCGTCTCGGTTCTTTTTTTCATCTGCTTTCGCTTCGAGGTCGACGGCGTCTATGATGTTGAGAACTGCGACCACCGCTGAATCGGGAGGATGCCATGAGCGACGAAATCTGCTTGAAGGAAAGTTCTGGATGAACATGCAGCAGAAGGTGGACCTGTGGAACTCCATGGAGCTGCACGGTGCGGACATTGAGAAGGTGGAGCCGCTCGAGGTGCCTGAGCTGGCGATGGCCGCGGGATGACGCACGGCTTTGCAGGCGCTCGCGCGGTCAGGGCTTCCGGCGCTCGCCCGATTGCGAGCCTTGGCGCGCGCCGACGCGGGCGCGCATGCGCTACACTGGCCCTATGAGCGACGCCACCGACAACCTGCTTCTTCCCTGGGAGGGACCGGCCATCCTGCTGGTCGACCTCGACGCGTTCTTCGCCTCGGTCGAGCAGCTCGACCACCCGGGCTGGCGCGGCAAGCCCGTCATCGTGGGCGGCGACGCCGACGCGCACGGCGTGGTGTCCACCTGCTCGTACGAGGCGCGCGCCTTCGGCGTCCGCAGCGCGATGGCCGCCTCGCTCGCGCGCGAGCTGTGCCCCGACGCCATCTGGACGCGCGGCCACTTCAGCCGCTACCGCGAGATGTCGAACGCCATCATGGGCATCCTGCGCGACGAGACGCCGCACGTGCAGCAGGTCTCCATCGACGAGGCGTTCATGGACGTCACCCCCACGAAGGTGAACCACGAGCACCCCGTGAGCGTCGCGCGGCGCATCCAGGCGCGCGTTGCTGCGCTCGGCGTGACGTGCTCGGTGGGCGTGGGCACCACGAAGTCGGTGGCGAAGGTGGCCTCCGACATGGACAAGCCGCGCGGCCTCACCGTGGTGTACCCCGGCAGCGAGGCGACGTTCCTCGCCCCTCTGCCCGTGCGCACCATGAGCGGCGTGGGCGCCGCGGCCGAGCACGCGCTCGTGAGCCACGGGGTGCGCACCTTGGGCGACCTGGCGCGCGCCGACGAGGGGCTTCTGCGCCGCGTGTTCGGCAAGAACGCAGACATGATGCGCGCCCGCGCCGCAGGAGGCGACGTGTCGCCCGTCGAGGCCGACGACACCGTGAAGTCGATCTCGAACGAAGTCACCTTCGCGCGCGACCTCACCGAGAGCGAGGAGGTCGCCTCGGCGCTCTCCACCATCGCCGCGAAGGTGGGCCGGCGCCTGCGCCGCAAGCAGCTCGCCGGGCGCACGCTCGGCATCCGCGTGCGCTACGCCGACCGCACCACACGCTCCGCCCAGATGCGCCTACCCCGGCAGACCGACGACGAGCTGTTCTTCACGCCCTACGCGCTGCGCCTCGTGGAGGACTTGTGGCAGCCTGGCATGAGGATCCGCCTGCTCGGCGTGAGCATGACGGGCTTCGAGGAGGAGGGCGTGGTGCAGGAGGCGCTCTTCGACGTGGACGAGGCGGCGCCCCTCGACGACGGCGTGCGCAGCCCGCTGATCGCGAGCGAGGAGAAGCGGCGCGGCCTTCTGGCGGCCACCGACGCGCTCAAGGACAAGTTCGGGGAGTCGGCCGTGCGGTTCGGCTGCGAGCTGCGCAACGAGCGGAACACCACCGGCTCGAGCTCGAAGAACCCGGCTGACTACAAGTAGGCTGCCCAGCGGGACCGCCCGCGAGAGCAGGCCCCGTCGCCTTTAAGGCAGCCGAGGCCCCTCCCCCTTCGCCTAGCGGCGGTTCGCCGCATGCAGAAGGACGAGCCCCTTGAGCGTGAGCGCGGGCTCGACCACCACGTCGTGGCGCATGAGCGCGCCGAGCGCGCAGGCGTCGCGCCCCGAGAGCACCACCGTGGTGCGCTCGCAGCCCATCTCGGCCCACACCATGTCGATCAGGCCGTCGATGCGCGCGACCTCGCCCATCACGATGCCCGCCTGCATGGCCTCGCGCGTGGAGCGCCCCACCACCCGCTCGGGCGCCTTCACCTCCACCATGGGCAGCCGCGCGGCCGCGCCGGCAAGCGCCTCGGCCGAAAGCCGCAGCCCCGGCGCGATGATGCCGCCCGCGAACGCGTTGCGGGCGTCGAGCACCTCGATGTTGGTCGTGGTCCCCAAGTCGACCACCACGGCGGGCGCGCCGTAGAGCTCCTTGGCGGCCACCATGTCGGCCACGCGGTCGGCGCCCACCTCGCCCGGGTCGCTGTAGCTCATCTTGAGGCCGGTCTTGAGCCCCGGGCCCACCACGAGCGGGGCGCGGCCGCAGAGGCGCGACGCCGCCTCGACCCACACGTCGGTGAGCGGAGGCACCACCGACGACACGATGCCGTCGCGGGGGCGCAGGGGCGCGGGAAGGGGCGCCTGCCCGGACGCAGGCGCAAACGAGGACGGGGACGCAGGCGCACACGAGGACGATGGCGCCTGCCCAGCCGCAGCCGCCAGCCCGCCGCCGCACGCCGCCGCGTCGACGCGGGCAAGCCCCTCGCCGAGCGCGCCGAGGAAGGCGCGCAGCGCGCAGAGCGCCTCGTCAGCGGTCGCGCGCGGGTCGGTGGAGGTCTCCCAGGTGGAGACGAGCGCGCCGCCACAGGCCACGCCGAAGCACGTGGTGGTGTTGCCCGCGTCGATGACGAGCACCGGCTCGCGCATGCCCTCGCCGTCCTTCGCCACGCGTCCTCGCTTCCCTTCCCCTCGTTTCGCCTAGTTGAACTTGAAGATCTTCTGCGCGATGTGGTAGCCGCCCAGACCCGCGCGCCGCCCCACCTCGGTGGGGATGTTCGTGCTCAGGTTGAGCACGTTCGTGCGGATGCGGCGGTACAGCGCCACGTCGGCGTCCTTCAGGTAGGCCCAGATCTCCTCGCGCTTGCGCTCGTCCTCGGGCGTGTTGCGCATGCGCAGGAACACCGAGCAGATGCACATCATCATCGCGAGGTAGTTCTCCAGGTAGTGGCGCAGGCGCTTCTGCTCGATGGCCATCACGTCGACCGCGTCGATCATGATGCGCGTGATGCGCAGCTGCTGGTCGATGCGGCCCATCATCACGCTCTCGTTCACCGACTGCCCCTCGCGCCCGATGAAGTAGCGGTACATGTCCACGTCGAGGTAGTACATGGTCCGCACGTGCGGCAGCGGCTCGTACACGAAGATGTTGTCCACGTAGAAGCAGTGCCGCGGCAGCTCGAGCGCCATGTCGCGCAGAAGCTCGGTGCGGTAGATCACCGAGTGCATGAGCAGGTACTGCGACGGGCCGAACGCGCCCACCTCGTCCCAGGTGAACTCCTGCTCGACGGGGAACACGTTCTTGTAGCGCATGACGGTGCGCGTGTTCTCGTAGACCTTCTCGTACACGTAGTTCGCGATCACGAGGTCGGTGGGGTCCTTGAGCTCCATCTGGCGGCGCAGGTAGCGCATGACCTGCCCCATGGCGTCGGCGTCGAGCCAGTCGTCGGAGTCGACCACCTTGAAGTAGCGCGCCGAGGCGTGCGCGAGCCCGGTGTTCACCGCCGCGCCGTGCCCGCCGTTCTCCTGGTGGATGGCGCGGATGACGTCAGGGCGGCGGCGGGCCCACTCGTCAGCCTTCTCAGGCGTGGCGTCCTTGGTGGAGCCGTCGTCGACGATGAGGATCTCGACGTCATCACCGCAGGCCAGAAGCGACTCTATGCACTTGTCCATGTACTCGGCTGAGTTGTAGCACGGAACCGCAAACGTGATGGTCTTCATGCCCGCGCCCTACTCCTCCGCAGCTTCCTGCGCAGACGCGCGCTCGTCGAGGATGCCGTGCGAGAGATCGAGCGCGAGCCCCACGATCTTGTCCATGTTGTAGTAGCGGTACTCGGCGAGGCGCCCGAGCGGGTGGAAGTTCGGCAGCGACTCGGTGAGGCGGCGGTAGCGCTCGTAGTGCGCGTTGTTCTCGTCGTTGATGATGGCGTAGTAGGGGATCTGCGCGTCGGGGTCAGTGTAGGCGCGCGAGTACTCCTTCATGATGGTGGTGTTCGGCGCCTTCTGGCCGGTCATGTGCTTGAACTCCGTGACGCGCGTGTAGTCCTCGGTCACCGTGTAGTTCACCGTGCCGCAGGGCAGCTTGTACTCCTCGTCGTAGGTCTCGTAGACGAAGTCGAGGCTGCGGTAGGGCAGGCGCCCGAAGCGCGCGAGGAAGAGCTCGTCGAGCGGGCCGGTGTAGACGATGGGACCGGTGAAGCTCACGTCATGCAGCTTGATGGCGGACAGCTGGGCGTCCTCGGAGTCGTCCTCGAACTCAAGCTCGAACACGCTCGTGGCGTCGGTGTCCAGGCACACCTCGATGCCCTCGTAGTCGAGCATCTGCTCGAACAGGTCGGTGTAGCCGCGCACGGGCATGCCCTGGTACTGATCCTGGAAGTAGCGGTTGTCGCGCGAGATGAACACGGGCACGCGCGCGGTCACGCTCGGGTCGACCTCCTCGGGCGTGAGGCCCCACTGCTTCTGCGTGTAGTAGAGGAACACGTTCTTGTACACGAAGTCGGCGATCTCGCGCAGCTCGGGGTCATCCTGGGCGCGCAGCTCGTTGATGGTGACCTTGCGGCCGTCGCCGAACACGTCGATCAGCTTCTCGGTGAGGTGCGCGGCGCGCTCCTTGCCGAACGCGATCTCCATGGAGTTCTTGTTGAAGGGCACGGGCAGGTAGGTGCCGTACCAGTCGGCGAGCACGTTGTGCTGGTAGCCGATCCAGCCCGCGAAGCGGCGCAGGTAGGAGAACACGCGGCCGTCGTTGGTGTGGAAGATGTGCGGCCCGTAGCGGTGCACGAGGATGCCGGCCTCGTCGAGCTCGTCGTACATGTTCCCGCCGATGTGCGCGCGCTTCTCGATGACGAGCACGCGCATGTCCCCCCGCTCGGCGAACTCGCGCGCGCACACCGCGCCGGCGAAGCCGCTGCCCACGACGACAGCGTCAAAGCTATTGATGTCAATGTCCTTGTAATCGGTATACTGCACGCCCACGAGCGTTCCTTTCTGTTTGACGAGGGCCATGCCCGCGCGCCTTGCGCCGGGCCGAACCGCAAGCACGGCGCCGAGAGCGGAGCGCGCGCAGCTCGCCTTGCGCGCCCCACGGCCCGAACGCCGCAGCATTATCGGAGATATTGTACGATAGCCTGCGGCGACTCCGACCCTCGCGCCGCCTCTCCGAGGTCAACACCATACAAACCGAATAATTCAGCCGCACGGCGCGCGCGCAGGACGCGCGAGCGCGGCGCGCGCGTATGATGGGCTCACGTCACTTGCTTTGAGAAAGGACCCTTCCATGAGCACTTTCCTTGACACCATGCTCGAGCGCGCCCGCGCTGACAAGCAGACCATCGTCCTGCCCGAGGGCAACGACGAGCGCACGCTGGCCGCCGCCGAGAAGATCCTCGAGCTCGGCGTGGCAGACCTCATCATCCTGGGCGACGAGGCCGCCATCGCCGCGAGCGGACGCGCGCTCGACGGTGCGCGCGTCGTCGACCCGCGCACCTCAGGTCTGCGCGCTGAGCTGGCGGCGCGCCTCTGCGAGCTGCGCAAGCACAAGGGCATGACGCCCGAGCAGGCCGACGAGCTCATCAGCGACGAGCTCTACTTCGGCGTGATGATGGTGAAGCAGGGCCTGGCGGGCGGCATGGTGGCGGGCGCGTGCCACGCCACGGGCGACGTGCTGCGCCCCTGCCTGCAGATCCTCAAGACGGCGCCGGGCGTCAAGCTCGTGAGCTCGTTCTTCGTCATGGTGGTGCCTGACTGCGACCTGGGCCAGCAGGGCACGTTCATCTTCTCCGACTGCGGGCTGGAGGTGCAGCCCGACTCCGAGCGCCTCGCGCACATCGCCGTGAACTCCGCGCGCTCGTGGAAGACGCTCATCGGCACCGAGCCCGTGGTGGCGCTGCTGTCGCACTCCACCTACGGCTCCGCGAAGAACGACGACGCGAGCAAGGTGGTGCGCGCCGTCGAGATCGCCCGCGAGCTGGACGGCGAGCTGGCGCTTGACGGGGAGCTGCAGCTCGACGCCGCCATCGTGCCCTCCGTGGGCTCCTCGAAGGCGCCCGACTCCCCCGTCGCCGGGCGCGCCAACGTGCTCGTGTTCCCCGACATCGACGCGGGCAACATCGGCTACAAGCTCGTGCAGCGCCTGGCGAAGGCCGAGGCGTACGGCCCCATCACGCAGGGCATCGCCGCGCCGGTGAACGACCTCTCCCGCGGCTGCACCGCCGACGACATCGTGGGCGTGATCGCCATCACCTGCGTGCAGGCGCAGGCCAAAGCGTCCGCGAAGTAAAGCGCTGCGCTCGGGCGCTCCGCCTGGGATGATGCGAAAGGCTTCCTCGTGAAAGAGGAGGAAGGGGTTACGTCGGCGGCAATCTAGTCCCGGACGACGAAGCCATCCCGGGCAGAGTGCTCGCCTGTTTGAGGGATATCAACAATGAAAGCTGCAGGTTGAGGGAACTCTTTTCATTTTGCAATAACTCTTCGGGAATGATGCCCTTTATCTTGTCGAGACGATACTTCAAAGTGCTTTTATGGATGTTGAGCTTCTCGGTTGCTTGCGTATAGCTTTTGCTGCAGGTCAAATAGGCGAGAAGGGTTTCTTGGAGGATTCCGCCTGCGTCAATGTCGGAGAGTTTAGCCACGGCAGGGTGTATGAAGCTCTCGCTCCTGTGGGTCTCTTCAAACATTTTCAAAATGTAATCGCCAAGGTGATCCTCAAAGAACGTCAAGGGGGCGTCTGTGCTATTGAGAGCGAAGAGAGCTTGGTCGTAATAATCGGCAATATGCTCGAAACCCTTAAAGGGATATGAAATACCTGCGCGCAGATGGTGCTTCTTGAGAAACCCCTGTGCCCTTTTTGCTGCAGACGATTGAGGCTCGATGGATGGCTCGTAAAGCACTTTGACATAAAGCCCATCTATTATGGTGGTAAAGCTTTTCCGAAACGCTTTACCACTGTCGAACCGGTTAAATCGAAGATCGGTGCGATCGGCTTCTTGCGCCTGATCATCGCTGACGCAAAGAACCTGGAACGTGCCACGGGGATTGAAATCGAGCATTTCGCAATAGTACTGCATGAGCTCGCGTTCGGTGGTTTGTCGCTTAAGTATCATGCTCATGTCGACTCCGGCGTTGAAGCGCCTCGACAGTGCTTGCGAAATGTAAACGGCTAATCGCTCGGCAAAGATCGAGTATTCCTGGCTAAGAGGCTTGAGGCTCATAGGTACTATGAGCATAGCGATTGTCTTGTCGCCTAACAGAACCGGGCACTCCAGGTGGTGCGGTTCGCGGATGTATTCAAAAAAGGCATGGCGGGAATTACTGGCGATGACCTTCATTTCTACATCCTTGGCACCTTCAAGGCTGGAAGGTGAGAGATAATAGCGATCACCGATAAGGGTGTAGTTATTGAAAATATCCGTCTCGTCTATGCCCGCGACACCGATGAGTTGCATTGAGCTGTTGTAGACCATGAGCGGATTCTCGAAAATCGCCAAGCTCATTTCTAATAATTCATTGAGCTCGGCACCTTTGCCGACCGCATCGATAAGATGAGTATCCCAGATGTTGAAGGTGTAGAAAATGCGGTTGATTTCATTGAGCACCGCGTCGTAGTCGGATGGTTCAACACCTTTGACGATGAGGTAGTTTCGTGGGATAGAAGCCGGCAATCCTCCAAGAAACACATAGCACAGCGCTTCGTTCAACTTCGTATCGGCGGTGGGCTTTACCAATTGCAGCCATGATGAAATGGCTCGCTCATCATCGTAAACGCCGACACCGTCCAAAAGATATGCCCTGTTTCCGTAAAGTTTTACGATGTAGCCCTTTGATTCAAGAAGCGATTTGAGAAGCGATACGGGAATTTGCATAAGGCTCCACTTTCCGGGCTTTGGCAGGGATCTTGAACTCCTGGTTCTAATAATAGCCGAAAAACAAAATACTAGTCTGATGACTTTGCAAAGCCCCCTTCCTACTATGAACGACAGAAGTGGCGCCGCCAATTGCCCACGAACCTAAAGATGGAGACGGGGTACTCGACAAGCGCTAGAAATCACGATCAAGTAAGGAGAATACCATGCAGCACGATCTCACCGGGAAAGTCTGCGTCGTTATCGGCGGCGGACAGACGGAAGCCAAATACGAAGGGCTGGGAATTGGCAACGGCCGTGCGACTGCCATCGACTTTGCCCGTCACGGCGCAAAGGTGGTGGTAGCCGCCTATCACCAGGAGCGTGCCCAAGCTACCGTTGACATGATCAAGGAAGAGGGGAACGAAGCGGTGGCAATCGGTATGGATTGCTCTAAGCTTGAGGATGTCAAAAGGCTGTACGATTTCGCTAAGGAAACCTATGGTCGTATCGATTTCGTGGTCTACAACGTTGGCGTGAATCCTAATATCAAGTTGGGAGAAGAATACATCACCGACGAGGATTGGGTATGGACCATGAAGACCAACCTGCGCGGTTACGAGTTCTGCGCCCACGAGATCCTTCCCTATTTCAAGGAGAACGGTATTCAGGGCGGCGCTATGGTGGCTATCTCATCTATTTCCAGCTTGATTTCGGGTACCGCCGGAAATCCGGCGACCCTGGCCTATGGTCTCTCGAAGCGCGGCATCAATATGATCACCAATAATTACG
Source organism: Adlercreutzia sp. ZJ473 (assembly GCF_013185065.1). Taxonomy (GTDB): domain Bacteria; phylum Actinomycetota; class Coriobacteriia; order Coriobacteriales; family Eggerthellaceae; genus CAAEEV01. The sequence continues at coordinate 63,818 of NZ_JAAVTO010000007.1, forward strand.
CCGTTATTGGCGCGCCCGACAACATTCGCTTTAATGTCGTTATCCTGGGCTCGGTTGCCACACCTATGGCGACTCAGGGCATCATGGACATGTTCCACCTTGAGCGCGAGCAGGTTGAGGCCATACATGCCGGTGGCGTCCCGCTGAAGGGCGAGCGCCGCGGCAACGGCTGGGATTGCGCCGACGCTGCGATCTTCTTGGCTGATTCGCCTTTCATTACCGGTGCCGAACTGGTCGTCGATGGCGGCACTACGGCGTTTCGTGGGTACACGGCCCCGCGTCCTGCATAAGTCGAGGGACTCCCAATGAAAAGCTACAAAGGTAAGGCTTTGGTAGGCGCATTTGGTTTAGCTGGTGCCCTGGCGTTCTCTGTTCTGTGCTACATGTGCGTTGTCCTGGTTCAGTCGGATCTGTGCGAGATTAAAGGCTGGACGCTGCAAGAGTTCTCACTGTTTTTTACAACGTATAGCTTAGGGTCTGTTGTTGCAAGTTTGTTCCTCGGCAAAATCGTCACCAAAATCGGCACAAAGCTAACAGCCGTTATCGGCTCTTTCGGACCTCTCATTGGCTTTGGCGTTCTGGCGATTGCCGATGCACTAGTGGTTGTTTACATCGTCGGCTTTGTTTTCGGAGTCCTCTTAGCATTCATCGCTTTTATTACCTACAACATCTACGTGAGCAGCTGGTTTGCCGGCGGCCGTGGCCTCATGGTAAGTGTCGGTAACATTTTCAAATGCGCAATCACCATCGTGGGCGCGCCGGCCGTTGCCATATTCAATCTTACCTATGGTGTCATTACCACACTATGGACGTTGGCCATTGGCATTACGGCCATCTGCCTTATCTGCTCTGTTTTCCTTGTCGCAAATCTGCCCAACGCCTATGGTGCGCAACCTGTTTCCATTGGGAAAGAGAAGGTCAAAATAGAATCTTCGAAAGCGAAAGCCGCACCAAGCGATCGCTTCGTGCCCAATATGACGGCAGCCCAAACGCTTCGCCTGCCTCAAACCATCATTATTATCTCCATACCTGCTTTGGTTACGCTCGGTGTATCCATGATCGGTAATTACTCAGTGCAGATTTACCAGTCTTTTGGTTTGGAGTACGTCGAGGCGTCGTCGTGCCTGTCAATCGCGTCATTCCTTGGTGTAATCCTCTCGCCGGTTTTTGGCATCCTTTGCGATAAGGTGAGTCAGCGCTTTTCGATTCTCGTGTTTTCAGCCATGGGCTTGGTAACGGCATTCACTATTCCAACGTTTCTCTTCGGTTGGTTTGCTGGCATTTGCTGCATGTTTTTGCAAAATGCCGGTCAGTATGCGCAAATGTACTCAGGCGTCGTTATTCCGCCCCTGTTCGGTCCTAAAGCGTCCCCTCAACTTATTGGATGGACTGGCATGACCATAGGCATTGTAAACATGTTCTCAGCCCCTGTCGCCATGGCGTTCTATAGCGTAGGCGAAGGCTTTGAGCCCGTGCTTTATGCGGTAGCCGCTATTTATGCCATCGCCATCGCTGCCGTGGTGTTTGTTATAAACCCCAACACGTCAAAGGCCTTGCAAAAGCTGCAAGCGCGCTATGAAGCCAAGGGTGAGCTTCAAGCAAATGATGCGCCCAGCGCATAGGTCCAACAATTTAACAAGCTTTTTCTTGAAGCGTCTTAGAGATAGGAGTCTCGCTATGCATGATGCCTACTACATGACAGAGGAACGCGAGCTTATTGCCCAAAGTGCCCGCGATTTCGCTGAGAATTACATTCGCCCCCTCGCTGACAAAATCGACAAGGAGGACTATTTCGCTACCGAGCTTTATAAGCGCGCTGGTGAACTCGGCTTTTGCGATCTTCACGTTCCCGAGGAATATGGCGGAAACGACCTTTCCCTTACCGACCACATGATTATCGTGGAGGAAATGGCGCGAGTGAGCCCGGGTTTCGCGATGACGTTCGTTGCCGACATCAGTATTTGCGAAACGCTTCTGGTGGATCTTGGTACGCCGGAGCAAAAGGAGCGCTGGCTGCCCGGCATGGTGAAGGGCGAGATCATCGCCTCTCACTGCACGGTAGAGCCCTGCGGCCTCGGCAACATGGAGGCCTATACGGGCCGTGCGGTACCAGCCGATGGCGGCTGGGTCTTGAACGCCACCAAGAGCTGGTCGACGAACGTGGGCGCCGCTCAACTCAATATCGTAAAAGCCTGGACTGACACGCCGGGCGAATTCAGCTACTTCTTGGTGCCCCTCGATTCAGAGGGCGTGCTCGTGTCACCTCCTGAGGATAAGGTGGGTTGGCGCGGAAGCAACACTGGCGAGGTAGTTTTCAAGGACGTGTTCGTTCCCAATAGCGATGTATTGGGTCCCATCGGCAAATCGGTGGATTTGGGAATTCAGAGCGTGTTCAACGAGATGATTGGCACTGGCAGCGTGGCTTTGGGCATTACCGAAGAATCCAATGCCATTACCCAGCGCTACATCAGCACCCGTATGCACAACTCAGGCGTTCCCTTCCCATTCCGCTACGATGTAATGCGCGTGCGCTTTGCTGAGAATATGGCGCGTGAAGATGCAATCCGCGGCATGGCATATCCAGCTGCGCTTGCCTACGATGCGGGTGCCCGTAATATGGATCGCGCCTTCTTGATCAAGGCCTATTGCTTCGAAATGGCTGAGAGAGTAGCGAGCACCAATATCGAACTTTGCGGCGGTGTTGGCACGGTTCGCGGCACCGGTCTTGAGCGCCTTTGGCGCGATGCCAAGATGGGTCTTATCGGCGGTGGCCAGCGCGATTACCTGTACAGCATGGCCGGCGCTATCCGTCTTAGTGGCCGCGGCTAATTGTTCAGGAGGTAAGAATGAGTATCGTCGCGTGCTATAAAATTGTGCCAGACGAGCAAGATATAGCCATCAATCCCGACAGAACGCTCAACTTCTCGCGAGCTACGTTGAAAATCGGCGACTATGACCTGAATGCCGTGGAGGCGGGCGCGCAGCTGGCCGCCTCCACGGATACACAGCTAGTGAGCCTTACGGCCGGAGGGCCGGAGGTGAAAGACTCTAAAATCAAGAAGAGCATCCTCTCTCGTGGTCCGGCGGAGAACGTAGCCATCTGCGATCCTGTCTTGGCAACGGCCGAGGCCGATGTTATCTCAAAGATTTTGGCGGCGGCTATTCGCACGATGGATGAGGTGAATCTAGTGCTCTGCGGCGAGGGCTCAGCCGACTTGTATGAGCAGCAGGTGGGCATTCAATTGGGTGAGCGCTTGGGCTGGCCCGCGATAAACGCCGTCAGCTCCCTGGAAGTTGAGGGGGATAGAGCGCGGCTCCGCCGAACGCTGGGAAACGAAGTGCAAGTGCTGGAGGTAACGCTTCCCGCCGTGGTTTCGGTGGTGGCGGACATGAACGAGCCCCGCATTCCCTCCATGAAGGACATTCTGGGCGCCGGTAAAAAACCCTCGAAAACGCTCACTCCCGATGAGGTGGGAATCACCGATCTCGACGGATGCTTGGAAATCGTGAGCACGTTGGCTCCTGAGCAAAAAGAGCGTGCGTGCGAGATCCTTGAAGGCGATGACACCGATACCATTACGAGCTTCGTTGCGCGTATCCGCGAGATGGAATAGGAGGCTTTCATGAATAAAGATACCATTATCCTTATTGCCGAAGAGCCTCGTGATTTCGAAGTGCTAATTGCCGGTGCTGTGGCTCTTGGCGGCAAGCCTGTTGCGATCTATGCGGGCCCTGATGCCGATGCGCAAAAGATAGCCGCTATGGGTGCCCGCGTCCTGCACTTTGGCGAGCTGACCGAGGGTGCGCTCTTTGCAGATGCGGCAGATGCTTTCGAGAATGCCATAACATCAGAGGGTGGCTCTGTGATTCTGGGTCGCAGCACCAAAGCGGTTCAGGAGATTGCTGGCAAGCTGGCAGTGCGCTTGAATGCGGGCGTCGTGAACGATGCGACGTCCCTTGCCTGGGATGATGATGCGCTGTTGCTGACCCATCTAGTGTACGGCGGATCGGCTGTGAGAATCGAGAAAGCCACGGGCAGCGTTATCGCGCTGCTGGGCCCGAGCGCTTTTGAGCCCGTTACGCTGCCTGCCGGCGAGGTCGTTGCGTGCAATGATGCCATTGAGGTCGGGCCCTTCCGACTGCTCGATGTTATCGAGAAGGAGGAGGAGCAGGTGGATTTGGGCGCTGCCAAGATTGTGGTTTGCGTCGGCCGCGGTATTGGAACCCAGGAAAATCTGGCTGCCATTGAGGCATTCGCCCGCAAGCTTGGTGCGGAAATGACTTGCACGCGTCCTATCACGGAAGTCAACGAGTGGATGGCCCGTAGCCGCTATCTGGGGGTTTCCGGTACGACGATCAAGCCTGATGTCTATATCGGCTTCGGCATCTCAGGGCAAGTACAGCATACCGTAGGCATGAACGGTGCAAAGACCGTTGTGGTTGTCAACAAGGACAAGAATGCGCCGTTTTTCAAACAGTGCGACCTGGGTCTTGTGGCTGACGTCGATAAAGTGCTGCCGTATTTGTGAATTGAGGAAATACGCAGTAATCAGCATAGGGCAGAGGGGCGTCGCAAAACTCAGCCTGCGAGGCCTCGTCCGATACGACACTGCAGGGCCGGGGCATGATGCCCCGGCCCAACAACATAGAAAGGAGCGTGTTGTATGGCTGACTTCGATGCCATCGTCGTAGGCGCCGGGTGCGCTGGCCCGGTTGCCGCCTACGAGCTCGCGAAGGCCGGCAAGAGCGTTCTCGTGATAGAGCGCGGCAACTTCGCCGGCGCCAAGAACATGACCGGCGGCCGCGTGTACTCCCATGCGCTGAAGGCCGTGTTCCCGAACTTCGAGCAGGAGGCCCCGCTCGAGCGCAAGATCACGCGCGAGCGCATCTCGCTCTTGTCCGAGGACGCCAGCTTCACCGTCGACTTCACCTCCGACGAGATGCTCAAGGAGGGCCAGGACTCCTACTCCGTCCTGCGCGCCCCCTTCGACTCGTGGCTGGCCGAGAAGGCCGAGGAGGTCGGCGCCGAGCTCATCTACGGCATCGCCGTGGAGGGCCTGGTGAAGGACGACGCCGGCAAGGTCGTCGGCGTGCGCGCCGGCGAGGACGAGATCACCGCCGACGTGGTCATCCTGTGCGACGGCGTGAACTCGCTGCTGACCGCCGAGGCCGTGGGGGCCGCCCGGCCGCCCGCCTCCGCCGTCGCCGTGGGCGTCAAGGAGGTCATCGAGCTGCCGGCCTCGGTGATCACCGACCGCATCCTGGCCGCGTCCGACGACGAGGGCGCGGCGTGGCTGTTCGCCGGCGACTCCACGAAGGGCACCTTCGGCGGCGGC
>NZ_JAAVTO010000071.1 GCF_013185065.1 Adlercreutzia sp. ZJ473
GCCCGCCCGCGGACATCTGCGCCCGAAAACGGCCCCGGACCCCGAGTAGGGGGGTACGGGGCCGGAGGCAAACGCAGCCATGGGCCGTGTCAGCTCGTCAAACGGTAATAAATCAGTGCTTACCTAGGTATGGGGAGAGCTTGTTCAGGACGTAGACGTAGCCGGACCCCGAGTAGGGGGGTACGGGGCCGGAGGCAAACGCAGCCATGGGCCGTGTCAGCTCGTCAAACGGTAATAAATCAGTGCTTACCTAGGTATGGGGAGAGCTTGTTCAGGACGTAGACGTAGGTGCAGATGGTCGAGTCGGAGTAGTGTTTCCCGAGCTCGTCGAGGAACTCGTTCAAGTCCGCCTCGTGGCATTCGCGGAAGAAGGATTCGTACTTCCTGTCCTCGACCCGCCGATACGGTTCGTGCTCGTGGCAGTTCCTTATTATCGCGAGGGCCCTTCTGCGCCGACGCTCCATGCTCACCGTGCTACCGCCACGGCCGATTCCGTACGCCTCGAGCAGGAAGCTGTCCCCCAGCTCGGGTGAATACCCTGCACCGTGCCCGAGCAGCCAAGCGTCGAAGGTCTGCCAGGTACTCGAGAAGCTGCGGATGTAGCCATCCGACAGCCCCGCCTCCTTCATCGACCGCACCGCTTCGTTGACCAAATCCTGAATGACTTCCATCTTCGGCTCCATTCCTCCATGCGGGACCCATTTCCCGCATGGCGAATACAAATGGATACTTACCGGATGAAGTCAAGCAACAGAGCGGGGCGCCGAGCGCCAACTTCGCATTTGCCCCAGCTGCCCATTCCATGTCACGGTCGACTACATGCGCTACTCGGTCGACCACTCCCTCATAGGAGAGCAGGTCGACGTGAAGCTGACGCCGGGCGAGGCGTCCATCCTGCACGGCGGCCGGACGGTGGCCGCGCACCCCCGTCTTCTCGGACGCAAGGGGCAGTACTCCACGAACATAGACCACATGCCCGAGAACCACGCGGCCCTCGACGACCCCTGGTCGCCGGACCGGTTCAGGTCGTGGGCGCGGCGCGTCGGCCCCGAGACCGAGGCCGCGGTCGGGCGGGTGCTCGCAAGTCGTGCGGTCGTGGAGCAGTCGTTCGTCTCCTGCCGCAACATCCTCGGGCTGTCCAAGACCTACGCGCCGGAGCTGCTCGAGCGCGCGTGCGCCAAGGCGAACGCCGCGTCGGCGCTGCCCAGCTATACCTCGCTCAAGAACGCGATCCTCGCCATGAGGGCGGCGGACGCCCAGGCGCGGGCGAACAACAGGCCCCTTGCGCAGACAGCGCCCGGCGATTTGGTGGATCGCGCCAAATCGGCCGGGCGCCTGCGCGGCGCGGAGGCGTACAGAAGGGGCGGTGAATGAGATGCTGACCGAAGAGCACTTCGATTTGTTCAGGCAGTTCAGGATAAAGGCGATGGGAGACAAGCTGCGCGAGATGGTCGATGACGCCTCCTTTGACAAGTTCACGTTCGAGGAGAAGATGGAGACGCTCTTGGACGCGGAATCCACGGCCAGGCGCGACCGCAAGGTCGCCAAGTACGTGAAGCAGGCCGGGTTCAAGACGCCCTCGGCCTGCGTCGAGGACGTGGTCTATCTGCCCGACCGCACTATCAACAAAGATCGAATACTCCGCTATTCCGATTGCGGCTGGGTCGAGAGGTGCGAGGTCATGGTCATCATCTCGAAGACCGGCTGCGGGAAGAGCTTCCTGTGCCAGGCGTTCGGGAACGCCGCGTGCCGCAAGCTCATCCCGACGCGCTACACGCGCCTTGCCGATGCGTGCGACCAGCTCAATCGCGCCCGCGCCGCGGGCGATGGCAGCTACTACGAGAAGATGGACGCCTACAAGACGGTTCCCCTGCTTATCTTGGACGACTTCATGACCACGCCGATATCGACGCAGAACTCCGTTGACCTGTTCGAGATCATGGAGGCACGCGAGGGACGCTGCGCCACCATCATCGCCTCGCAGCTCGAGCCCAACGAGTGGTACCTGCGCATCGAAGGGGAGCTTATGGCTGACTCCATCCTCAACCGCATCGCCACCGGCGCCCGCTACATAGACTTGGAGGGTCCCAACATGAGAGAGTATTTTGCGAAGAAGAGAGGTGCTGCGTAGCGGTACCAAAACAGCTTACCCGCGGTACCGTCTTTTGCTGATCGCCGGTACCAAGTTAGGTGATCGCCGGTACCGCGGGGGGTTACTAGCCAAGTTAGATTTATTCCTGAACTATTCCAGCGGGATATTTTTGAGCCTTGAATCTTCATTTCAAATGCAACGCTTCCGAATGAGCAGCGGCTCATGGACCTCTGTAGAATGGTGTTTGCCTATAACATCATACGAAGGAGGGAGCCATGGGCCACCACACCCATCTTACGCTATCCAAGCGCGAGGGCATCATGATTTTGCATCGGGAAGGCGAAAGCATATCCGGCATTGCCCGCAAGATAGGGCGGGCTAAGCCGACCCTATCCAGAGAGCTTGAGCGCAGCTCCTGCGAGCGCTTCTAGCGCGCCTCGACCGCGCAGCACCGTTACGAAGAGCGGCGTTGCGCCTGCCGCACCATCCATGGCGGCGGGGAACAAACGAGAACACCAACGGCCTGCTGCGGGAGTAATTCCCCAAAGGCCGTTCGCTTGCGCGAGTGAAGGAAGGCGATATCCAGCTGGTGTATGATGAGCTGAATAAAAAGGCCGCGCAAGCGCCTGGGCTACAGGACACCGTACGAGGTCCATTACTCAGAATCGTTGCGATTGGTTTGAAGATCCAAGGACTAAAGAGTATACAACAACGAGGCCGCTTCAACGCAACCGTTGCCGAAGCGCCGCTGCACTCGCATGGCCAACGAACGGATAACGGCACGAAAGCGCCAGCGCACACCGAACCTTCTTCCGCTATGCTGAAAGCACAACAATTCCACCCAAGGAGGTCGTCATGGCTAAGGCGCATGCGAAAGCAAAGGGAAGCCATCGGGCGTTGAAAGTCGTCGGCATTGTCGTTGGCGTCATTGTGGGCATCGCGCTGGTAGCGGTGTTCGGGCTGAACATTTACATGCGCACCGCCTATGCGCCCTTCTACGACAGGGTGGAGCAGCAATTCTCCATTCCCGGCATGGTGCAGGGCACGTGCATGACGAGCGAGGGCTACATCGCGCTTTCCACCTCTTACGGCCTTGCGACGTCACATCTGCTCGCCTACGACGTGAACCTGAGCGCTCCTGACGGTACCTTCACCACCAATGCCGGCGACGAGGTGCCGCTGTTCTGCCTGGATTCCCGCAACCTCGTGGACGACTTGGCCGGCCCGCCCATGCTGGAGGGCATCGAATCCCACGAAGGCCGCCTCATCACGCTGGACGAAGCGGCCTCCAACAAGTACATCTTCGGCAAGCTCTACGGTGCGGGCCAGGTATATGCGGTGGAGTTCTAGGGAAACCGCATAACCGCAACGCGACCTGGCAACCTGCAACGTTAGAACAGCACGCTGCCAACTGAATACGACCAGAAGACGACGCCAACTATCAAGACGACGCTCAGAAGCCAGCCGACTTTTGCGAAATCGGCAAAGGAATAGTATCCCTTCTGATAGGTGAGAATAGCCGTTGGGGTAAGCGGAAGAAGGAAGCTTCCAGCTCCAATTGTTGCCAAAATGAACGTCGGCACAAGCCCATTTAGCCCGACTGTCGAGCTATACACCAGAATCGTAGGCAAAACGATTGAAAGCACGGCGGGGGCGGAAGGGCAGAACGACAGAACCAGATAAATGGCAACGCCCATCACCAGGAACAAGAGAAGCGGATGCAAATTCAGAAGACCGCTCTGGTTCAACAAGTCGACGATGAGTGTGTCGCCTCCATTCCTCTTGATTGCCTCCGTCACGGACAGTATTCCACCAAGCATTAAGAAAGCGTCGAGCGTATTATTCTTCCGAAAGTCCTCCCAACTCAGCAACGAGACGCCAGGGAGGAACAACACCACCATATAGATAAGGGCAACGTTGGTGATGCTCAGTACAGGAATCCAACTTCCCAGGAAGCAGAGAATCGGGAAGAGGACGACCAGGGCAATAACCTTCTTATCATACGCTCCCAATACCACACTGCCGCGCTGCGACATATAGTCCCGAACGGCTTTCTCGTTGATGGGTTCGGGAGGAAACACCTTTACCAGACTCAACCAAGCAATGAATGTCATAGCAACACTCAGCGGAACACCCATGAGCATCCATTCCGCATAGTTCACGCCACTACCCGTTTGCGCCTCGAGCATCCCCATAGCTATGATGTTGAGCGTATGGCTGACCGGCGTGGCGAAGCCGCCGAAGTTGCAAGCAGCGGTAATGCCGATGACGAGATCTTTCGCTAGGTTGGAGCCTTTTTTCAACCTAAGCGTCCTGATGAGCGGCATCAGAAGACTGAGCATGAGAATCACCGAGGCCACATCGTTGAGAATAGACGAAATGACCATGCCGGAAACCATGAACGCGAGCACAAGCCTTTTAGGGTCGACACCTGCGCGCTTAATCATGAACTCGTAAATCATCGGTCCGAACTGGCTATTGGCCACAATCACGTTGAGAACCGAAATCGCCAAGATGAACCACGTTGTCGCGTTGGAAAACCCGAGAAACGCCTCGGCAAACGAGGGTACGGCATTCGTCAGCATGAGGAAGAAGCAGATTGCCGCTCCCGTGATGCCCATGGGCAGTACTTCGCCAATCCAAAGCACCACCCCCGAAACGAGAATGAGAACCGATTTCAGCAGGGCATTATCGCCTGCAAAAAATGCCGCGACAAGCGCCGCCACAGAGCACAGCAGGCCAACAAGTTGCTTCGTTGTAGCAGTGCGATTCATGTCGTTTCCCCCAACACGCTCAACGAGCCGGGGAGCGCCAATCACAATGCGAAGACGCTCCTCGGTTCAACTAACAGTTATCCAACCCCCAATGATGCCTTACGCACCAACGAGGAGCAGGATGCCCGGCACGCCCAAGCCAACGACGATTGCGAACATGACCGTGGTGGCAATGCCCGGCACAACCAATTCGTTGCTCTTCCAATATCCCGAGCCCATCGATATGAGCATAGGTGGGTTAATCGCAAGGACAAAACCGCTGCCCAAAGTAAACGCGAGGAGAATCGGAATGCACGCCTCGGGCATACCCGAAGCCGCAATCAGTCCGAGGAACGGGCTGAACATAACCGGCAGCAAGCTGGGCCCCACGGGGAAGAACACGACAATGATGCAGGCGATTACCGTAAGAGCCAGGGCAATCACGAAACCAGGACCAGACACCAGGGAGACCAGCGCGTTGGCGAGCCAGTCGGCGGCACCCGTCTTCAGCATGACCTGGATAACGGCGCTCACGCTACCGAACATGAAGAACACGTCCCAGGCAATGCCCCCGACGAACTCATCCCACGTGAGAATCTCGACACCGGGGAACATGAACCAGATGATGCCCAGCAGGCCGACGTTGAGGACGCTCAGCAGAGGAATCCACGTACCAGCGATGAGCATGACCACTAGAACGACGAGGCTCACGAGAGCGAACTTGTCCTTGGCCGTGGCAGGAGGGATGTCGTTGAACTTCTCCACCAGCGCTTTAAACTGCTCCTCGGAAATCGGCTCGGGCTTGAACATGAGCTTCAGAATGAGGAACGTGAGAATCATGACCACAATGGCAACGGGAATACCGACAAGGCACCAGATGCCGAAGTTAACCGAGATGCCCGTAATCTGCTCCAGCATGCTATTGCAAAGCGCATTCATTGGATGACCGATCGGGGTGCCAGCGCCACCTACCATGGCCGCAATAGGCAATCCCATCAGCATAATCTTGCCCATATGGGACTTCAGCTTCGGCTGACCGAGCGCCTCGAGAATAGACACGCCGATCGGAAGCAGGATGGCAACAACGGCGAGGTTCGCCATGAACATCGACATCACACAGCCAACGAGAAGGTACCCGAGGCAAATGAGAGACGAGTTCCCCTTGCTGATCTTCAGCACCACGCCGACCAGCTTCTGTGAGAACGGCGTCTTCTTCAGCACGGTGCCGAACGAGAACACGAACAGGATGAACAGCATGGTCGCGTTCATGAACCCGGCCACTACATCGTTGGCCGTCGCCACGTTGAGCACAATGAGCAGGAGCATCAGCAAGAAACCTGTCACAGCAAGCGGCATAACGCCTCCCACCCACAGCACCACGCCAGCAAGCATGATGAACAGCGAAATCGTCCCCTCATGGGAGAGACCGTCAATCGGTACGAATATTCCCGCCACCACTAATGCGGCGGCAACAACGAGGAGAATGATTTTCTTCGTCAATCCATTCATGACCGAGCCTCCTAACAAACTGCTTCTTCGATGATGAAATCTTCGTTCTTCCACGACGGGCTCACGAGATGATCCATGTTCTCCCACTTCTTCTTGGAGAGCATATAATACACCGCAACCCCGCCGTTCGAGCCCGCTTCCAGGCGATGGACATACCCGTCCCAGCTCACGAGAATCTGCGAGACGACGCTGTTAGGATCGTCGAAATCGCCGAAATAGATGCTGTTCAGGTAGCAGACCCCCACGCACGCAGGTGTCTCGCCCTTGTCGATGAGATCCGCGCACATGTCGCATTTCCCAATTTCCCCGCTTAAGGGGTCAAGATAGATTGCAGAGTACGGGCAGGCCTTCACGCACGCCTTCGAATCGCACTGGCCGCAAATCGACGTGTCCCCCACGGCGACGATGCCGTCCTCGCGCTTATAGAGCACTTCGTTCGGGCACACTTCGGCGCAGGAGGGACGCTCGCAGTGGTTGCACAGCGTTGGGATGAAATAGGTGTTCGGATTCGGAAAGTCCAGACTCTGGTTCGTCTTGGTATCGGTGTAGTGCGATCCCAGAAACGAGTTCGTCTTAATCTTGCACGCCATCATACAGGTTCGATGGTCGGAGCATGTATCGAGATTGATAACAAATCCTAAGCGAGTCATGCTCTAGTTCGCCTCCAATGCAATTTCGGGATTGGGCATAAGGTTCTCAAGTTCTTCGCGGGTGATGACCGGTTTGTAGCGCGCGATATCTTCTTCGCTGCACCTGTAAATCTTGCAGAGAGATGAGCGCAATCCGGGCGTTCCGTTCTCTTTTCCACCATGCACACATTCAAGAAGACCCTCAACGTTCCACTCGAATGCGCCGTGGATGTCCTGATCGGCCGCGCGCTCCGGACGCCACCAAGCGTGCTGGGCATAGCTCACGACGCCAGGGCGAATAGCGAAGCGGAAGCTGACTCGCCCCATGACGCGGTTGAACCGATCGCGGCCGCTTTCCGTGGGCGATTCAATCCAGATCCAATCGCCATCCGTGACGCCAAACTCGGCAGCGGTCTCCGGGTTGATAAATACCTCGGGCATCGGAGAAATCTCGCGAATCCAGGGGAGCTGACGGAATTCCGAGTGAAAGAAACCGGGCTGGCGTTTGCCCGAAGAGAAGATAAGCGGATAGTCTTCCGCCAAATCGGGACGGGAAATCGGAGACTCCGCAGGCTCCTCGTAAACCGGGAAGGGATCGTAGCCGGCATGCTGATGAACGGTTGAGAACAGGTTGCACTTGCCGGTATCGGTAGGGAACTTGCCGGCGTAGAGGTACTGCTGCATAAGGGGCTGCATCTGAGCACCGTATTCGACCTTCCGAAGATCGAGGCACTCTTCCCAACTTTTGCCCGTGAACTCGCGGCACCAGCGATCACGCTCCTCGTCGATCGTGTCGTTTTCCCACAGCTTGCCGTACTCGCCACCCCAGTACAGGGTATTCTCGGAGTTGAGAAGGCGGTCGTTGTTGTAACGAGGGTCGATTTCCTCGAGCTTGTGAGCCAGCGCCGCGCCGAAGTCGTAATCGTGGCGCGCCTCGCCCAACGGCTCCACCGCACGCCTGAAGGCGTTCTTGAATGGGGTAACGCCACCCACGCTGAACTCCAGGTAATTGCGCTCCATCCACGTTTGCGCGGGGAAGACGTAGTCGGCCATCTCCGCCGTCGGCGTCATAACGATCTCCGAGACAACATGAAGCTGAATCTTGTCCTCATCTTCCAGAATGGACATAATGCGCGCGGTCGAGGGATCGTGCATGATCCAGTTCGACGCGATGGAGATGATGCCATGGATCGGATACGGTACTCCCGTCTCGGCTGCCGTGAGAACCTCATTGATATCCGGGCAGATGAGCATGGCGTCGGAGTTCTCCGGACGTGCCGGGTGCCACCTGGCCATTTCTTCCCACGCAAAACCGCAGGCCATGCGGTGGTTGTAGTAGCCAAGGCGCTTGCGCTGCTGCTCGAGGGGCAAGCCGTCCTGGTAGCTCACCTCGAACTCGCCCGGGAACGGCATGGGGGTAATCGGGTAGAGCTGGCCCATCTTGCTCCCCATGCTCGCGTCCACGCTTCCCGTCAACATGCGCAGCACGTTAATCGCCTTGAAGTAAGGGCCGGAATTGGTAGCCATGTACTGGGTTCCCTCGTACACATCGATCGGATGCAGCGTATCCACCAATTCGCAGGTACGCTTGATCTGCTCGACATCAAGGCCGGTAACCTCGGCGGTCTTTTCCGGAGTCCATTCCTGAACCGTTTCTTTCAACAGCTGGAAAGCAGGCACGCATGTGGCAGTGTGGCCCCTCTTGCCAATGGGAATCTCAACCTCGCCGAACAGAGCGGGATCCATCCCCTCGGGCATTTCGGCAGGAGAGAGCTCCAGCGTCATGATGTTCTCGGAGAAGTTCTCGAGGCACTTCTCATAATGCTCGCGCCCGCTCACTCCGCCTTCCCATTGGATGTTCTCCGCATCCCAGTACTTAACCTTGCCGTCGGCGTTGTCGATGAAGAGGTAGCGCGAGCTGCTGCCGCCCTGGGCGGTGTCGGCCTCAGTGATCATTTCGCCGGTGTCCTGGCGAACCAAGAAAGGTGCATTTGTCCACGTCTTAACGAACTCAACCTCATAGGAGTCGGTGTCAATCAAACTTCGGATGAGGCACAGCAGGTAGGCGAGGTCGGTTCCGGGACGGATGGGCAGCCACTCGGTGGCGCTGAGGGGCCACGGACCCCCAACCGGATCCAGAACAATGCGCGGGAAGTCGCCTCCAGCGCTCGCTGCTGCCTGGAACCCATTGAGCATTGGCCAGGAATACGCGGCCTCATTACCGAACGCCAAGTACAGCTTGGCATTGGGGTCAACCCCGAAAGCAGTGTTGAAGAGCTGGCCGAAGTGAATCGACTGGGAGGTACGCGGAAGGCAGCAGACGTGCTGAGGGCCGAAGTAGTTGTTCGGCGTGCCAATGGTGCGCGCGATTCGGTGGGCCACCCAGCCCATGTCCTGGCGACCAGTACGCCCAGGAAGGGCAAAGGTCTCCGGACCGTATTCCTTCGACATTTCGTAAATCTTTTGCGCGACCTCCGAAATGGCCTGCTCCCACGAAATCTGCTCCCACTTGCCCTCGCCGCGCTTGCCAACACGCTTAAGCGGGTGCAGAACGCGAGTTGGGCTGTACTGGAGCTGAATGGAGCCAAGGCCACGCTCGCAGATATGGCCGGTGCCGCCTTCCGCTTGACTCACGGGCTCCATATCAACGACCTTGCCGTCTTCAACCACGAAGTAGGCCGCACAATTCATGTGGCAAGCCCGGCAATGCCCGTAGACCCTCTCTCTCTCCGACGCAGTAACTTCCATCGTCTCTCCTCTCTTTTGCCCCCGGAATCGCTCACGATTCCTGGCAGGGAATTCAAACTGCCCAGTGGCCTTCAACGCTCAACGCAACAGCGCAGTGAGCGTCAAAACAACTGCGTGATCATAAAGCTCCAAGAGGCCAATCGGAATCCTCTTGGAACTTTCCATGCCATAGGTAGAATCCTCCAGGAGTTTTCCGACTAACAACTTGGAAAGACCTAGGA
>NZ_JAAVTO010000072.1 GCF_013185065.1 Adlercreutzia sp. ZJ473
GGGCGCGGCTGCGCGGGCTGGCGGCGCGGGTCGCGGGGCGCGGCCGGCGACCTGCGGCTGGCGGTGCGTGGGGGCTGTCGTGCAGGTTGCGGGGGCGACTGCGGGCCATGACACGGCTGCGGCCGGACTGCGGCGAGCCCCCGTGCAGAATTATCGGGAGAAAATGGCAGAAATCTTCAGTTCTTTGTCAATTCCATGCCCCCAAGCACGCCTTTAGGAGTCCGTTGCGCCTAAGGGCATGACGCGTTCCAGCAAAACCCCAGCTCAGGAAAAGCGGCGTGTCGTCTTCGCCAAGAAGAAGTCCGAGAGATTGACAAAGAACTGAAGATTTCTGCCAAAAATGCTGAGATTTTTTGCAAGGGCATAAGGAGAGCGGAATGTTTCCTGATGAGTTGCGCTCCATCGTGGGCGCGGAGGGCGTGCTGGCAGAGGAGCCGCTGCGCGCGCACACGACGTTTGCGATCGGCGGGCCGGCCGAGTGGCTCGTGCTGCCCGAGGCCGAGGAGCAGGTGCGCGACGTGGTGGCGCTCTGCCGTGCGCACGAGGTGCCGTGGCGCGTGCTGGGGCTGGGCTCGAACGTGCTCGCAGCTGACGCGGGCGTGCGCGGCGTGGTGATGAAGCTGGCGGCGAACTTCGCGCGCATCGAGGTGCGCGCAGGCGGGCGGGTGGTTGCGCAGGCGGGCGCGTCGAACGCTGACGTGGCCGAGGCGGCGTGCGCGGCGGGCCTGGCGGGCTACGAGTTCGCCAGCGGGATCCCCGGCACCGTGGGGGGCGCGGCCGTCATGAACGCGGGCGCCTACGACGGCGAGTTCAAAAACGTGGCCGTGCGCGTGCGCTGCCTGACGCCCGCGGGAGACGTGGTGGACGTGCCCGCCGAGGAAGCCGCGTGGTCGTACCGCCACTCCATGATGATGGACGCGGGCTACGTGGTGCTCGGCGCTGAGCTGCAACTGACCGCAGACGACCCGGAGGCCATCCGCGCGCGCATGGACGACCTGGCGCAGCGCCGCGCCGAGAAGCAGCCGCTCGAGATGCCGAGCGCGGGCTCCACGTTCAAGCGGCCGGAAGGTTACTTCGCGGGCAAGCTCATCCAGGATGCGGGGCTGCGCGGCTATCAAGTCGGCGGGGCGCAGGTGTCGACGAAGCACACGGGCTTTGTGGTGAACGCCGGCGGCGCCACGGCGGCTGACGTCCTGCGGCTCATCGCCGACGTGCAGCAGCGCGTCTACGAAAGCGAAGGCGTGCGCCTCGAGCCCGAAGTGCGCCTATGGAGCTAGCACGCACCTACGTCTGCATCGACCTCAAGTCGTTCTACGCGAGCGTGGAGTGCGTGGCGCGCGGGCTAGACCCCATGACTACGCGCCTCGTGGTGGCCGATCCCGAGCGCAGCCAGACCACCATCTGCCTGGCCATCACGCCCGCCATGAAGGCGCTCGGCATCCGCAACCGCTGCCGCCTGTTCGAGATCCCCGAGGGCGTGCAGTTCGAGGTCGCGAAGCCGCACATGCGGCGCTACATGGAGGTGTCGGCCGAGATCTACCGGGTGTACCTGCGCTACGTGAGCCCGCAGGACATCCACGCCTACTCCATCGACGAGTGCTTCATCGACGCGACGGCGTACCTGAGCCTGTACGGCCTGGACGCGCGCGGGTTCGCCAACCTGCTCATGGGCGCCGTGATGGCCGAGACGGGCATCCCCGCCACGGCGGGGGTGGGCCCCAACCTGTTTCTGGCGAAGCTCGCGCTCGACGTCACGGCCAAGCACGCGCCTGATCGCATCGGCTTTCTGGACGAGGCGAGCTTTCGCGAGACCATCTGGCACCACCGGCCCATCACCGACATCTGGAACATCGGCCCCGGCATCGCGCGGCGGCTGGCGAAGTACCGCGTGTTCGACCTGTTCGGCGTCACGCAGATGGACGTCGACGTGCTGTACCAGGAGTTCGGCGCGAACGCGGAGTTCCTCATCGACCACGCGTGGGGCGTGGAGCCGTGCACCATCGCCGAGATCAAGGCCTACGAGCCGGAGTCCACCTCGCTCGGCAACGGCCAGGTGCTGCCGTGCGACTACACGTTCGAGGAAGGCCGCATGGTGCTGCACGAGATGGTGGACGCCACGGTGCTCGAGCTGGTGGAGAAGGGCGTGGTGACCGATCGCGTCTCGCTGGCGGTGGGGTATGCGAAGGGAAGCGGCGAACATGCGAACGCGAGCCGCAAGCTGCCCGAGCGGACGAACTCGCTGGCGAAGCTCATGGCGTACCTCGACGCGCTGTATGACGAGATCGTCGACCCTGCCAAGATGGTCAAGCGCGTGAACCTGGCGTTCGGAGGGCTCGTGCCCGAGGAGCTTGCCACCTACAACCTGTTCTCCGACGTGGAGGCGGAGGCCGAGGAGCGTCGCCGACAGGAGGCGATTCTGGCCGTGAAGCGGAAGTTCGGCAAGAACGCCCTGTTCAAGGGCGTGAGCCTGCGCGAGAAGGCCACGGGGCGCGAGCGCAACGAGATGGTGGGAGGCCACCATGGCTGATCGTCGCGAAGGGGCTGCCGCGAACGGGGGCGCGGACGCTGCGGCTGCCGCCGGCTGCGGAGCACATGAGCCCGTCGGCTGCGAAGCGCGCACGTCCTCTGGTTGTGGGAGCGCCGCCGCCCGCGAAGCAGGCGCGCGGATGGTGCTGGCGGAGGACGTGGAGCTGGCAGGCTTGGACGAGCAGGCGGCACGGCGCGTCATCGGCAAGCCGCATCCCGACCGCGCGCGCCAGTTCAAGCCGTTCGCCGCGCTCAAGGGCTACTACGACCTGCTGGCCGCATGCGAGCGCGTCCCCGAGCCGCGCCGCGAGCTCACGGACGAGGAGCAGCGCGAGCTCGCAGAGCAGCTGTCCCGGCTCGCGCGCGGGCAGGTGGTCGCCGTGACCTACTACGATGGCGACGCCTACGCGACGCTCACCGGTGTCATCGCCCAGGTGGACACCATCCTGCGAACCCTCCAGCTCATCCAGACGCGCATCCCCTTCGACGCCATAGCCCGCATCGTGCCCGGGTCTCTTGAACGCTCGGTGCGGAAGGTGCAGGGGAATATCCGCCCTATTGAGTGATTTTACTCAGTATATTGAGTAAAAACGCAGTCACGGCGAGGCGAACTGTCAAAGGTGCTTGCCAAATGCCCCGCCCTCCTCAGCGTCGAATCCCTCATTGATAAAAAATGATAGAGAATGATAGAACTTGATAAAAAATGATAGAGAATGATAGAACTTGATAAAAGATGATAGAGAATGATAGAAGATAATAGAAGTTGATAAAAGTGCCGAGCTGACAGACATTCGGAAGGGATGAGCGACATGGCCTCAGATACCGTTTTCCAGCCTTCCTTTGGGAACAAGCCTGACAAGATCGTCGGGCGGGAGGCGGTGACCGAGGGCATTCTCTCCGGCCTCGGCATGCGCCCCGGCCATCGCGACAGGGCCACGCTTGTCATCGGGCAGCGCGGCATGGGAAAGACGGCGCTCCTTCTCGAGATAGCCGACCAGGCGCTTGACAGGGGCTTCATCGCCGCGCGCGTCGCAGCGAGCGCGAACATGCTTGACGAGATCGTCGAAACGGTGCAGATCAAGGGGTCGCCGTTCGTCAAAGAGCGAAAGTCGAAGATCAAGGGCTTCAACGCGGGCGCGCTCGGCTTTTCCTTCGGCTTGACGTTCAGCGACGAGGTGGCAAGCAACTACGGTTTCCGCACCAAGCTGTCGCTGCTGTGCGACAAGCTCGCTGAGAACGACAAGGGAATCCTCCTTTTGATTGACGAGGTGCAGGCGAACACCGATGACATGCGCACTTTGGCGACAACCTATCAGCATCTCGTGGGAGAGGGGAAGAACATCGCCATCGTCATGGCGGGGCTGCCCACGGCGGTGTCGAGCGTGCTCAACGACAACATTCTCACGTTCCTCAACCGTGCGCGCAAGGTGCGCCTCGAGCCGCTCTCGCTTGAGCCCATCCGCGTGTACTACCGGCTCACCTTCAACGCGTTGGGGAAGGAGTTCCCTTCGGAGCTTCTCGACGAGGCCGTGAGCGCGACGAGGGGCTTTCCCTACCTGCTGCAGCTCGTCGGGTACTATCTTGAGGAATACTCCGCAGGGTCGGCGTCTATCGACGACGGCATGGTGTCCGATGCCATTGCAAGCGCGAAGCGAGACCTGGAGGCGGATGTGTTCGCTACGACGCTCAAGCCGCTCTCTGACACGGACGTGAAGTTCCTCGAAGCCATGGCCGTTGACGAGGGGCCCAGCAAGGTGTCTGACATTCAGGCGCGTCTTGGCGTCTCGGCGGGATACGTCCAGTCATATCGCGCACGCCTGATCGAGGCGGGGGTCGTTGCGAGCGAGCGGAGGGGAGAGCTTGAGCTTGTCGTTCCCTATCTGGGCGAATACCTGAGAAACCGCGAATAGCTCGCGGGCCAAAGGGCCTCCTGATCCTCCCGGGCTGCTGGGCTGCGGCGCTTTTGGGCGTCAGATCGCGCATTTCTCGCGCCTTTGCGCGGAAAAGACCGTATCATGGGGCGTATGCAAAAGCGCTTGCGCGCGCCTGCTCTGTGCGCGCGGGTTTTGGCCGTCTTGTCGCGGCCGTCCCCGCGCGATTCTGCGCGCAAAGCCACGCCGAGCTGGCAGTCGGTGCCGGGAAGCAGACGACTGAGGTGGTTCTTGTGGAAGAGTGGGGTTCCGAACGCAAGCAGGGGTTTGAGCGCGAGCTTGAGGGGCTGGGGATCGTGCCCGCTTGCGCGGTCTACCGCAACCTGTGCCCGTCGGCGCTGGTGGAGCATGCGCTGCGCAAGCGCGAGGGGCGCCTCAGCCGGACGGGCGCCTTCGTGGTCGAGACGGGCGCGCGCACGGGACGCTCCGCGAAGGACAAGTTCATCGTCGATGCGCCCGAGGTGCATGACGAGATCGCCTGGGGCGCGGTGAACCGCCCCGTGTCACCTGAGGTGTTCGACGCGCTGTACGCGCGCGTGGCGGCCTACCTCGCGCAGCGCGAGCTGTTCGTGTTCGACGGCTTCGCGGGCGCCGAGCGCGCCTTTGCGAAGCGCTTCCGCATCGTGAACGAGCTTGCCTCGCAGAACCTGTTCATCCGCCAGCTGCTCCTGCGCCCCTCCGACGAGGAGCTCGAGCAGTTCGCGCCCGACTACGTCATCTTGGCGGCGCCGGGCTTCGCCTGCGTTCCCGAGCGCGACGGCACGCGCAGCGACGCGGCCGTCATGATCGACTACGCGCGCCGCCGCGTGCTCATCGCGGGCACGCGCTACGCGGGCGAGATCAAGAAGGCGGTGTTCTCCGTCATGAACTACGTCCTGCCGCGCGAGGGCGTGCTGCCCATGCACTGCTCGGCGAACGTGGGCGCCGACGGCGCCTCGGCGGTGTTCTTCGGCCTGTCGGGGACGGGCAAGACCACGCTGTCGGCCGACCCGGCGCGTCGGCTCGTGGGCGACGACGAGCACGGCTGGTCCGACGACGCGGTGTTCAACTTCGAGGGCGGGTGCTACGCCAAGTGCATCAACCTGAGCGCCGAGCACGAGCCCGACATCTTCAACGCCATCCGCTTCGGCGCGCTGGCTGAGAACGTGGTGATGGACCCCGTCACGCGCGAGCTCGACTTCGACGACGACGCGCTCGCGGTCAACACGCGCGCGGGCTACCCCGTGGGGCACATCGCGAACAGCGAGCCCTCGGGCATGGCGCCGGCGCCCCGCACGGTGGTGTTCCTGACGGCCGACGCCTTCGGCGTGCTGCCGCCTGTCGCGAAGCTCACGCTTGACCAGGCCATGTACTACTTCCTGAGCGGGTTCACCTCGAAGCTCGCCGGAACCGAGGTGGGCGTGTCGGAGCCGGTGCCCACGTTCTCCACCTGCTTCGGCGAGCCGTTCCTGCCGCTCGACCCCTTGCGCTACGCGCTCATGCTGAAGGAGCGCGTGCAGGAGGCGGGCGCCCGCGTGTACCTCATCAACACCGGGTGGAACGGCACGGGCGAGCGCATGCCGCTCAAGTACACGCGCGCCATGGTGTCGTCGGCGCTCGACGGCATGCTCGAGGGCGGCGCGTTCACGCCCGACCCGCATTTCGGCGTGCTCGTGCCCGCGGCGTGCCCCGGCGTGCCCGACGAGCTGCTCACGCCTGCGAGCACGTGGGCTGACCAGGGGGCGTACGAGGCGTCCGCCGCAAAGCTCGCGCGCATGTTCGAGGAGAACTTCCAGCGGAAGTACGCCCACGCTCCCGAGGAGATCCGCGCCGCCGGCCCGCGCGGGTAGGGGAGGCGCTTACGCTCTGGGCTCGGGCGCCCGCGGAGGCGCGCAGGCGGGCGCCGGGGCGCCCGAGTTTGCGCTGTTTGCGCTCTGGGCTCGGGCGCCCGCTTCGAGGTCCTTGACAGCTATCTCAGCTCGCACCAGATGATGCTGCCCGGCTCGGGCGGCACCTCGCCGGGGCCGGCGGGCAGCATGCAGTAGGCGTTGGCGTGCTGCGTCTCGGGGCTGCCGGGGTGGCCGAGCACGGGCGTGGCGGCCAGCGTGCCGTCGGGCTGCGCCTCGAGCGTGAGGAAGCGGATGGAGAAGAACGAGCTGCCCGGCTCGGTGGCCTCGGGCGGCCGCGCTTCGCCGGGGAGCTTTCCCGGCTGCGGCTTGCCGAACTTGTTGGGGGCGAAGGGCGCGGCCAGGCGCGCGGGGATGCGCTCGGGCGCGGGGTCAAGGCCCAGGAACGCGCGCATCACGGGGCGCAGGTAGAAGTTCAGCGTGAACGACGCGCCGCCCGAGGGACCTGAGATGCCCACTACGGGCGTGCCTCCTACCAGGGCATACGAGCTGTGGTGGCCGGGGCCGTGGTTGGTCTGGTGGCAGACGACCTCGCCCATCTCCTCGAGCACCTCAACCGACCAGTCGTCGGAGCCCTTCGACGACCCGGCGTTCAGCACGATGATGTCGGCCACGCGCGCGGCGTGCGCGACGGCCTCCTTGATGGCGTCGTACTCGTCGGGCACGATGTCGAAGGGGACCAGCTCGCCGCCCCACTGCTCCACCTTGCCGCGCACGACCAGGCTGTTCGACTCGAAGGTGTGGCCGCGCCCCGCGTACTTCTCAGGCGCGGAGGGCGCGAAGGGAAGGTTCGCGGGCACGAGCTCGTTGCCGGTGGGGATGAACGCCACGCGCGGGCGCGCGAGGACGGCGACGGCGCTGTGGCCCGCGCCCGCGATGCGCGCCGCGACGTCGGGCGTGACGAGGGCGCCGGCGGGGATGACGGTCTGCCCGCGCTTCATCTGGCTGCCCGCGGCGCGCGTGCCTGCGAACTGGCGCGAGGGCGCGGCGTCGATGGTCACGTGCTGCTCGTCGTCGGAGACGGCCACGTGCTCGATCACGATGGCGGTGTCGAACCCGGCGGGCATGGCGACGCCGGTGTTGGCGAACTCCCAGTCGACGCCGCGCACCCAGGCGGCGGTGTCGGGCAGGGCGCCTTCGGGCAGGTCCTCGAAGGCGGCCCAATGCACGGCGATGGAGTCCATGCAGCAGGTGAGCGCGTTGGGGACGTCCGTGGCGGCGCGCACGTCCTGCGCGAGCACGCGGCCGAGCGCCTGGTCGAGGGCGACTTGCTCGACGCGCGCCGCGCCGCCCTCCTGCTTGCCCGAGGCGCTGAAGCCGACGGCGCGGCAGCGCTCGAGCATCCGGGAAACCGCCTCCTCGCGGGAAAGCTCGATGTGATGGGAATGATCTCGCATGGGATGTCAGCCCTTTCTCCTCGGACGGCATGGCGTCCGGCCTCGGGAATCGTCGATGCGTCCACGTTTATGCGTCCGCAGTTCGCTTCCGCTCGATGATACCTCATTTAAGGATAATTTCAAATCTCCCGCAATTTCGCACGCGCGGCTGCGCAGTTGTGGGGAATCTGCGGAGCGCGCCTTGCAAAGCGCCGTTTCTGGCTCGCGGGGCGCCACTTATATGTTATAAATTAGGTAGCAATTAAATTGACAACCAAAGACTGTTTTCATCAACCAATGCTGTCAGCACCAGCTGACGCCAGCCAGCACGACCAGCACCAACCAGTATCAACCCGCACCAACCCGCACCAACCCGCACCAACCAGCACTACCCGCACTGCCAACACCATTCGCACCAACCAGCATCAACCAAGTTCAACCAGAAGAGGAAAGGAACGCCCATGTCCCTCATCAACAAAGAGATCGCCGAGTTCTCCGCCCAGGCATACGTCGACGGCGACTTCAAGACCATCACCAAGGACACGTTGCTCGGAAAGTGGAACGTGCTGTTCTTCTACCCGGCCGACTTCACGTTCATCTGCCCCACGGAGCTCGAGGACCTGCAGAACAACTACGCGAAGTTCCAGGAGATCGGCTGCGAGATCTACTCGGTGTCCACCGACACGCACTTCACCCACAAGGCGTGGCACGACTCCTCCGAGCGCATCTCGAAGATCACCTACCCCATGCTCGCCGACCCCACGCACGCCATCGCGCGCGACTTCGAGGTGCTCATCGAGGCTGACGGCCTGGCCGAGCGCGGCACCTTCGTGCTGAACCCCGAGGGCCAGGTCGTGCTCTACGAGGTGAACGCCGGCAACATCGGCCGCAACGCCGACGAGCTGCTGCGCAAGGTGCAGGCGGCGCAGTTCGTGGCCGAGCACGGCGACGAGGTGTGTCCCGCGAAGTGGCAGCCCGGCGCCGAGACGCTGAAGCCGAGCCTCGACCTGGTGGGCGCGCTGTAAGCCGCGCGGCCTTGGGCTTGAGGATCAGAGGACTTGCGAGAAGCCGCTCCGCTTGCGTGGGCGGCTTCTTCTCATGAAGGGGAGAGACATGGACGTGAAGGGCATGTACGACGTGGTGGTCATCGGCGGCGGACCGGCGGGCCTGACGGCGGCGCTGTATCTGGCGCGCGCCCGCTACCGCGTGGTAGTCGTCGAGAAGGAGAAGTTCGGCGGGCAGATCACCATCACCGAGGAGGTGGTGAACTACCCCGGCGTGGCGAAGACGAGCGGGCGCGCGCTCGCTGAGACGATGCGCGCCCAGGCGGAGTCGTTCGGCGCGGAGTTCCTGCTGGCCGAGGTCACGAAGCTCGACATGGCGGGCGACGTGAAGACGGTGCGCACGTCGCGCGGCGAGCTGCGCGCGTTCGGCGTTCTTCTGGCCACGGGGGCGCATCCGCGTCGGGTGGGCTTCCCGGGCGAGGAGAGGTTCCAGGGGCGCGGCGTGGCGTACTGCGCCACGTGCGACGGCGAGTTCTTCACGGGCAAGGACGTGTTCGTGGTGGGCGGCGGCTTCGCGGCGGCCGAGGAGAGCGTGTTCTTGACGAAGTACGCGCGGAGCGTGACCATCCTCATGCGCGGCGACGACTTCACCTGCGCCTTCGCGGCGGCAGAGCCGGCGCGCTCCCACCCGAAGATCACCATCCTGCGCAACACCGAGGTCGTGGAGGCGGGCGGTGAGTCGGCGCTTTCGTACCTGCGCTACCGCAACAACAAGACGGGCGAGGTGGGCGAGCACCGCGCGAGCGCGGGCGACACGTTCGGCGTGTTCGTGCTGGCGGGGTACGAGCCGGCGACCGCGCTGCTCGAGGGCGTGGCCGAGGTGGACGCCGTGGGCTACGCCGTGGTCGACGCCCACCAGCAGACCACGGCCGCGGGGCTGTACGCGGCAGGCGACGTGTGCGCGAAGAGCCTGCGCCAGGTGGTGACGGCCACGGGCGAGGGCGCGCTCGCGGCGACCGAGCTCGAGCGCTACGTGGCGGCTCTGCAGGAGAAGACGGGCATCGTGCCCGAGCGCCCGGCGGGCACCGCCGGCACGGCGGCTGGTGCGGGCGCGGCGGCTGGTGCGGGCGCAGCGGCGGGCGCGGCGGCTGGTGTGGGTGCGGCGGGTTCGG
>NZ_JAAVTO010000073.1 GCF_013185065.1 Adlercreutzia sp. ZJ473
GGGCAAGCGCGCGGGCGCGGCGGGTGCGGGCGCGGGCTCGGCCGGCGCGGGCGCGGGCGGGTCGCTGAGGCGCCTGCTCCCGACGCTCGGCGGCGGCATCGCCCATACGGCCATGGCCGTCATCCTGGTGGGCCTCATCGGCTCGTCGATGTACGTGACCGAGGTCACGGGGTACGTGCCCTACGACGAGGCGACCGACACGGCGTCCGAGCCGTTCAAGGTCAAGGACTACGAGCTCTTCTACACCGGCAACGAGATCACGCCCTCCGAGAACGGCGACGACATCCTCTACACGCTGCACTATGACGTGCTGAAGGACGGCGCGTACGTGGGCAGCGTGTCGCCGGCCGTGCAGGTGGTCCAGTCCACGCGGCAGCAGAAGCTCGTGGCGAGCGTGATCAGCTTCCCGACGGAGGATCTGTTCGTGGTGTACCGCGGCGTGAACGCCAACGGCGACTTCTCCATGGACGTGCGCGTGAACCCGCTGATCAGCTTCGTGTGGGTGGGCTTTGGGCTGCTCATGGCGGGCGCCGTGGTGGCGCTGCTCGGCAAGCGGAGGAGCGCCACCGCCGAGGGCGCCCGTGACGCGAGGTAGCTTTAAGGGGGTGTAGGCAGGAATGGATGCGGCCATCGAGGTCAGGGGCCTCACCAAGCAGTTCGGGGGGCGCCGCGCCGTCGACGACGTGAGCTTCGCGCTGCCTCGCGGCGCGTTCCTCTCGGTGTTCGGGCCGAACGGCGCCGGCAAGACCACGCTTCTGCGCATGCTCGCCACGCTCACGCGCCCGAGCGCGGGCGACATTCGCGTAGGCGGCGTCGACGCGAAGGAGGAGCCTGACGCCGTGCGCGCGTCGGTGGGCCTCATCTCGCACAGCGCCATGCTCTACCCCGACCTCACGGCTGAGGAGAACCTGCTGTTCTACGCGCGCCTCTACGGCGTGCCCGACCCCGAGCGCCGCGTGCTCGAGCTGCTCGACGCGGTGGGGCTGCGCCACCGCCGCCTCGACCGCGTGCGCACGTTCTCGCGCGGCATGACGCAGCGCGTCTCCATCGCGCGGGCGCTCGTGAACGACCCGGCCGTGGTGCTGCTCGACGAGCCGTACTCGGGCCTCGACCCGCACGCGGTGGAGATATTCGACGAGCTCATCGGCAGCGTGCGCGCCGAGCGCACGTTCGTCATGGTGAGCCACGACTTGGAGAAGGGCCGCGCGCTGGCCGACCACGTGATGGTGATGGCGCGCGGGCGCGTGGTGCGCTTCGCGCGCGCCGACGAGCTCGACGCCGAGGAGTTCCGCGCGTTGTACCGCTCCACGGTGGGAACGGGGGTGGCCTAGATGACGCGCTCGCAGAAGGCGCCCGCCGCGCGCCCTGCCGCCCAGGCCCCCGCGCCCGCCGCGCGCCCGCAGCGCCCCTCCGGCTTCGCGCAGTACAAGACGCTGCTCGGCAAGGACCTGCGACAGGAGTTCCGCACCAAGGAGATGCTCGTCTCCATGGGCATCTACGCGGTGCTGGTCATCGTGGTGTACGGCGTGGCGCTGTCGTTCGCCCGCCCGGGCGGGGAGTTCCTCGAGGTGTCGGGCGGCCTTCTGTGGGCGCTCGTCGTGTTCACCTCGCTTCTGGGGCTCGGGCGCTCGTTCGCGGCGGAGAAGGAGAACGGCTGCATCGAGGGCCTGCTTTTAGCCCCGCTCGACCGCGGCGTGGTGTTTCTGGCGAAGGCCACGTCGAACCTCGTGTTCCTGCTGGTGGTCGAGGTGATCGCCGTGCCGCTGTTCTGGTTCTTCTTCTCGAGCTTCGCGCACCCCGGCGCCTCCGCGCCGCTCATGGTCGCGCCGCTCGTGGTGGGGTCGGTCGGCATCGCGGGCGTGGGCACGCTGCTGTCCACCATCACGGCGAACACGCGCGGGAAGGACGTCATGCTGGCGCTTCTGTTCGTGCCGGTGATCTTCCCGCTGCTCTACGCGTGCGTGTCGGCCACCACGGCCGCGCTCGTGGGCGGCGACGCGCTGGCCGACGTGTTCGGGATGTCGCTGGCGCTCGCCGCTGGCTACGATGTGATCATGATCCTGGCGTCGTGGGTGCTGTATGATTTCGTGGTGAGCTAACCTGGTGACGCCTCGTTGGCGAGCCGCAAGGCGGAAAGGACGGAGAAGGTGACGAAGAAAACCACCAAGCTGCCCGAGACGGGGCAGTGGCCTGATCGCGTGGCGCCGGCGGTGCTCGTCGCGGGCGCGCTGCTCACGACGGTGGGCTTCCTCATGGCGTTTCTCGTGGTGCCCCCCGTGGGCGGCGCCGCCGTGGGCGGCGCGGAGCTCATCGGCGGGTCGCTGATCTCGAACAAGCTGCTCATCTCGCAGAAGATATTCTTCTTCCACATGCCGGTCGCCATGGTGTCGTTCTGCGCGCTGGCGTTCGCCGCGTACTACTGCGTGTGGTTCCTCGTGACGCGCGAGCAGCGCTTCGACACCTGCGCGAAGATCGCCATGGAGATCTCGCTTCTGTTCGTGGTCATGACCATGATCACCGGCGAGATGTGGACGCGCTTCGAGTGGGGCGTGTGGTGGACGTGGGAGCCGCGGCTCACCACCTACCTCGTGCTCATGCTCATCGTGATCGCGTACCTGGTGCTGCGCAACATGATTGACGAGCCCGAGCGCCGCGCCACGTTCTCCGCGGTCATCGGCATCATCGCCTTCGTCGACGTGCCCATCTGCTTCATGGTCACGCGTCTGATCCCCTCGTCCATCCACCCCGTGGTGGTGCGCGAGGGCGGCATGAGCCCCGAGATGGGCCTGTGCGTGGGCGTCATCATGGCGGGCATGCTGTGCGTGGGCTTCGCGCTCTACCGCCTGCGCTTCCGCCAGGTGCGCCTCGAGCAGCGCGTGGAAGCTGTCAAGGAGCTGCTGGAGGACTGACGCAGGCGTCGCAGCAGCCTTCGCCGACCTCGCTGGGAAGGCGAGCTTGTTTTTCGAAAGGAGCACTCATGAACCCCATCCTCGTTGAGATCTACAGCACCGTGATCCCGTCGGCCCCGTACCTCATCGCGGCGTACGCGCTTCTGTGGGCGGCGCTTCTGGTGTACGTGCTCATGATCATGCGCGGCACCAAGCGCGCCGAGGCGCAGATGCGCCTGCTTGAGGAGGCCGTGGCCGAGCAGGCCTCCCGCTCCCGATCCGAGCGATGAGGCGGCTGCTCTTCCTGGGCTGCGCGTGGGCGTGCTTCGCGCTCGGCGCCGTCGGCGTGTTCGTGCCCGTGCTGCCCACCACGCCGCTTCTGCTCTTGGCGACGTTTCTGTTCGCGAAGTCGTCGCCGCGCTGCCACGCGTGGGTCACGTCGACGAAGGTGTACAAGACCTACGTCGAGGCGTTCCTTGAGGCGGGCGGCATCCCCGCGTCCACCAAGGTGCGCATCCTCACCGTGTCGTTCGCGGTGATGACGGCCAGCGCGATCCTGGTCCAGAAGCCGCTCGTGTGGGTGGTTCTCGCCTGCGTGGCGGTGTTTTTGCTCTACCTCATGGTCGTGCGCATCCCCACCGTCGGCCTCGAGGCCGTGCAGAAGGCCCGCGAAGCCGAGCCCGAGTAGGGGGACTTGCGGGCGCGAGCAGCCCGCCTTCCCCCGTGTCATCCTGGGCGGAGCGCCCGCAGGGCGCGGAGTCGAAGGATCTGGCCGCGCGCCCAGGCGCTTTCGGCGCAACGCGGCGGCAGCCGTGCGATGACGGGCGCGAACGGCCCCTAGCGCAGCGTGGTGACGCGGCCGTCATCGGTTACGAAGACGACCTGGAGGATCTCGGGGCAGCGGCGGGCGAGCGCGCTGCCGCGCTCTGTCCCGAGGGCAAGGAGCGTGGTGGAGAACCCCTCGGCGTCGATGGACTTCTCGGCGATCACGGTTGCGCTCGCGGCGTCGGTGCGCACGGGCATGCCGGTGCGCGGGTCGAGGACGTGGTGGCAGAGCGTGCCGTCGGGTGCGGTGAAGCAGCGCTCGTAGGTGCCGCTCGTGACCGCGCTGCCCGAGGCGAGCGGCACGGCGCCTGCCAGGCGCCGGGGGTCGTTCGGGTTGCGGACGCCGACCCTCCACGGCGCGCCGCCGGGCTTGCTGCCGCGCACCACCACGTTGCCGCCCAAGTTGATGATGTAGCCGGAGAGCCCGCGCGCGCCCATGAGCGCGTCGAGCTCGTCGGCGACCCACCCCTTCGCGATGCCGCCCACGTCCACGGCGGCCGCCTCGTCGGCCAGCTGGGCGAAGTGGCGCGCCGGCGTGCCGGGCTCCTCGGCCAGCACGAGCTTCTCCCAGCCCACGTGCGCCGCGGCCTGCGCGAGCGCGCGGGCGTCGGGCGCGATGCCCGCGCGGAAGTCCCACAGCCGCACCAGCGGCCCCACCGTGACGTCGAAGGCGCCCTCGCTTCGCGCGCAGTAGCGGAGCGCGCGCGTGAGCAGGTCGAACGTGCGCGGGTCGATGCGCACGCGCGCGCCGCCCGCGGCGTTTACGCGCGCGATGTCGGAGTGGGGGAGCGTGCGGGAGAACAGCCGCTCGTAGGTGCGGCACGCTGCGACGGCCTCGCTGAACGCAGCGCGGCAGGCGGGCTCGTCGCCGTAGGCGGACAGCGAGACGGCGGTGTTGAACGCGAAGAGCCGCGCCGTCATGAGGCCGGCGTCGTCGGGGCCGCTGACGTGGACCTCCCCCTCGCGGGGGATGGGGTCGAGCGCGCCCTCGGGCATGCGGCTGGGAGCGCGGCTGGGCGTGCGACCGCTGGGGCGGCCAAGCGCGCCCCTGGCCGCGCGACCGGCGGCGTCGTTGGCTGCGGCGGCGGGGCGGTTGGGCATGCGCGCAGCGGGGCGGTTGGGGATGTGGCCAAGCGTGCGGCTGGCCGTGCCCCTGGCCGCGCGATCGCGGGTGTCGGCGGAGGCTTCCATGCCCGCCAGTGTAGCATGCCCCGCCGCCCTCCGCCTTCGCCCATCGGGCTTCATGGCGTATAATGGCGCTAGTTCTGCCGTGCGCCGCCTCGGCATGTGAGATAGGAGACACATGAAGGCACTGATTCCCGCCGCGGGTCTGGGCACCCGCTTTCTGCCGGCCACGAAGGCCCAGCCCAAGGAGATGCTGCTCGTCGTTGACCGCCCGGCCATCCAGTACGTGGTCGAGGAGGGCCTGGCTTCGGCCGCCGACGAGGTGGTCATCATCAACTCGCATGAGAAGAAGGCCATTGAGGAGCACTTCAACCCCAACCCCGAGCTCGTGGCACTTCTGCGTGAGCGCGGCAAGGACGCCTACGCCGACATGGTGGAGTACGTGGGCAACCTGAACGTGAGCTACGTGTACCAGGAGGAGGCGCTGGGCCTGGGGCACGCGGTGCGCTGCGCGGCCGAGAAGACGGGCGACGAGCCGTTCTACGTGCTCTTGGGCGACGTGCTCGTGCCGAACAACAAGATGCTGCCCGCCATGCAGGCCGTCTCCGACGCGCACGGCGGCGCGAGCGTGATCGCCGTCATGCCCGTGCCCGACGAGGAGGTGAGCCGCTTCGGCGTGATCGCCGGCGAGGCCGTGGCCGACGACGTGTGGAAGGTCGACTCGCTGGTCGAGAAGCCCGCGCTCGCCGACGCGCCGAGCAACCTGGCCGTGTTCGGCCGCTACCTCCTGAGCCCGCGCGTGATGGAGCTTCTGGCCGACGTCAAGCCGGGCGTGGGCGGCGAGATCCAGCTCACCGACGCGCTCGACGCCGTGCTCAAGGAAGAGGAGATGTACGCGCTCATCATCGACCCGGCTGACGGCTTCGACACCGGCACCGTGGAGAGCTGGCTCGAGACCAACAACATCCTCTGGAAGCAGAAGCAGGGCCGCTAGCCTCGCGGCTGCTCGCAACCGCGGCCGGCATCCGCCGACCCAAATAAGCGGGGCGCCCCCGACGGCGTCCCGCTTTTTATGTCCTGGGCGCTGGCTTCGGGCACCCTTGGGGCATGGGTCCCTGGAGCTCGAGCTGTTGATGACGCCCTTTTCCCAACTGCGGCTCGAGCTCAACCGCGGCTCGAACCACCGACAACGCCCCTCTTTCATCCACAGCTTGGGAAAGCTGGCTGGAAAACGCCCGTTGTCGGTGCTTTGGGCCTCGAAAACCACCGACAACGCGCTTTTTGCATCCACTTTTCCCAGGAAACCGCCGATAACGGCCTTATTTCATCCAGAATCACCTGAGGGGTGGATGGAAAAGCGTCGTTGTCGGTGGCTGGACCGCAGGCACGCTCTTCCAGGGGCGCACCCCCTGAACACGACGTCTTCCTTTCCACGTGATTGCGTGTCCAGGAACCCCCCGGGGCCTTAACCGCTCTTCTGCCTCATGCCCCTCGGCCATGTTTGGCTTGGAAAAGAAGGGGCCCGGCGAGAGGGGAACTCGCCGGGCCAAAAGGAGGGGATGATGCGGCTTTGCGCCGCTCTGCTTTTAAAGGGATAAAGCAGGCAAGCAAGGTAGGAGGGGAACCTATCAACTTGCTGACGTCAGTATAAGGGACGGGCTTGAATAACCCGTGAACCGCAAGTGGCGAACTTGTGGATTTCAGTCCAAGTCCAGGCTCTCGAACTTTTTCGAGAAGTTTCACAGAAACATTTGTTCGTGAAGAGCAGACATGGTATGATGCGTCGCATGGATACGCTGTTCACAGAATTCGAGAACGCCGAGCGCACGAAGGTGGCGCCGCTCGCGGTGCGCATGCGCCCGCGCACGCTTGACGAGCTGGTGGGCCAGACCGAGGCGGTCGGGCCGGGCAGCTGGCTGCGCGCCGCCATCGAGCAGGACCACCTGAGCTCGGTGATACTGTTCGGCCCCGCGGGCACGGGGAAGACCTCGCTCGCCCATGTGGTCGCGGAGACCACGAAGGCCACGTTCGTGGAGGTGTCGGCCATCGGCGGCACGGTGTCGGACTTGCGCCGCGAGATCGACGCGGCGGAGAAGCGCCTCGTCATGGGCGGCCTGCGCACCATCCTGTTCGTCGACGAGATCCACCGCTTCAACCGCAGCCAGCAGGACGCGCTGCTGCACGCCGTGGAGGACCGCATGGTGGTCTTGGTGGGCGCCACCACCGAGAACCCGTTCTTCGAGGTGAACTCGGCCCTCATCTCGCGTTCGCGCGTGGTCGAGCTGCACGCGCTCTCCGACGAGGACATCGCCCTGCTCGTGAGCCGCGCGCTCGCGGACGAGCGCGGCCTTGCCGGCGCCTACGTGCTCGAGGACGCCGCGCTCGACGCCATCGTCACGCTCGCTGGGGGAGACGGGCGCGGCGCGCTCACCACGCTCGAGCTCGCGGCGGGCATGGCGGGCCCCGGCGCGCCGGAGGCGCCCGTGACCGTCACGGAGGGCATGGTGCGCGCCGCCACGCCTCACCGCGCGCTGCCCTACGACAAGAACAAGGACATGCACTACGACGTCATCTCGGCGTTCATCAAGTCCATGCGCGGAAGCGACCCCGACGCGGCCGTGTACTGGCTCGCGCGCATGATCGACGGCGGGGAGGACCCCAAGTTCATCGCGCGGCGCATGTTCATCGCCGCGTCCGAGGACATCGGCAACGCCGACCCGAACGCGCTTCTGGTGGCCGAGGCGGCGTTTCGGAGCGCCGAGGTGATCGGCTACCCGGAGTGCCGCATCAACCTGGCCCAGGCCGCCATCTACCTGGCGCTCGCGCCGAAGAGCAACGCCGCCGAGGCCGCCATCGACGCGGCGCTCTCCGAGGTTCGCCACGGCCCGCGGCGTGACGTGCCCGACTACCTGCGCGACCGCCATCGCCCCGGATCGGAGAACTACGGCACGTACCGGTACCCGCACAACTACCCGGGCGGTTGGGTTGACCAGCGCTACCTGCCCGAGGGGCTCGAGCGGGGCTGCTTCTACCACCCCAGCGATCGCGGCTGGGAGGCCTACCGCGCCGAGGCCGCTGCACGCGATCGCGCCGAGGCCGCGCAGCCTGCAAGGCCCGCCCCGCGCACGGAGAAGGCGCAACGCGCGGGCGCGAAGGCGTCGGGCGCGGCGGATGCGGGCGCCGCAGCGTCCCCGAAGCGCGCGGGGGGAGGCGCAACGCGCGGGTAACGATGCGTGGGCGCTTGGCGCATTCGCTGACCTGCCTGTGTAGAATTGGACGGTGAAGTGCTATAGTTTGCCTTCAAAGCCCGATCAGGAGGAACGGCAATGGAATTTGGTGAATTGCTCAACATCGCGCTTCCCGTCGTGTACGCAGTCGTCGGCATCGCGCTCGTATGGCTCGTCGTGGAGCTCGCGCTCACCTTCCGCAGGACGCGCCAGGCGGTGTCCGAGGTGAACGACACGGTGAGCGAGCTCCATGAGCAGATCAAGCCCACGCTCGACCACGTGGAGAAGATCACCGCGCAGCTCGAGCCCGTCTCGTCGAAGGTCGACCCGCTCGTCGACCGCGTGTCGCTCACCGTTGACGCGGCCAACCTGGAGATCATGCGCGTCGACCAGATCCTCGAGGACGTCACGCAGATCACCGACTCGGTCACCAAGACCATGGACACGGTCGACTCGGTCACGAGCGCACCGCTTGACCTGGTAAGCTCGGTGACTGACAAGGTGCGCGCCCGCCTGAAGACGCGCGGCGCCTCCGAGGAGTCGGTGCGCTTGGGCGGCGCGGGCAGGCCCGCCAAGCAGAGCGCCGTGCGCGATCTGGTGGACGCCACCGCGGATGCCGCCGAGGCCGCCGTCGCCGACCGGCGCGAGCGTCGCGCCGCCGCTGCCGACGCTGATGCCGCAAGCGCTGCCGCTGCTGCCGACGCGACAAGCGCCGCCAGCGCGACGAGCGCCTCCGCCGCGCACGCGGACAAGGCGTAAGGCCCATGCCCGACCTCTCCCGCATCCCCGCCATCACGCCCGAGTCGCACGCGCCCGCCGCAGCGTCGCC
>NZ_JAAVTO010000074.1 GCF_013185065.1 Adlercreutzia sp. ZJ473
CGTCCTCAAGGACGCGAGAGGGGCGATGAGGGCGCTATGAGCAGGTTGGATTTCACCGTGAACGTCGACGGGTACCTGGCAAGCAACAAGTACGAGGTCGACGAGGAGAACGCGCACATCGAGCTGGCGGAGGACCCCGACCCGGCGGAGTTCGACAAGCTGGTCATGGTGTGCCCGGCGGCGCTCTACCAGCGCGACGAGGACGGCGCCCCGACGTTCGACTACGCGGGCTGCCTCGAGTGCGGCACCTGCCGCATCCTGTGCGGGGACACCATCATCGCGAAGTGGGCGAACCCGGGCCCCACCATGGGCGTGTCGTACCGCTTCGGCTGAGGGTGGCGCGGGCTGCCGCGGGCGCCGCGGTGCCGACGTGCTCTCGCGTGCCCTGGCGGCGGGCGAGAGCACGCAGGGCTCGCAGGAAAAGATTGCGAAGGGAAGGCCCCGACCGCATGGTCGGGGCCTTCTTCCTGCATGCTGTGGTGCGAATGCTCGTGTGAGGCGCGGCTGCGAGCATTGATGCGGGCAGCCGCGCCTGCGCGCGCTACGCGGTGGCGTACAGCGCGACGGGACCCATGTTGCGGTCCTCGTCAGCCGTCGTCGCCTCGAGCATGCGGGTCATGTAGCCCTCCGCCTCGAAGTAGACGCGGTACTCGGAGGCCGGGATCTGCTCGAACCAGAAGTCGCCGAACTCGTCGGCGAGCACGGCCTGCACCGCGCCCGTGCGCACGTCCTCGAGCGTCACCTTCGCGCCGACGACGACCTCGTCAGCCTCGAGGTCGACCACCACCCCGCCCAGGAAGCGGCGCGGCTTGTTGAGGTAGTACACGCGCGGCTCGTCCGCCTCGGCGCGCTCGGCCATCCAGAACTCGGCCTGCGCGATCTCGGCGGCGAAGTCCTCCTCGTCGCCGAAGCGCAGCGCCTCGTGCGGGCACACGTCCACGCAGTGCGGCGGCAGCCCCTCGTCCACCAGGTGCGCGCAGCCCGTGCACTTCTGCGGGAGGCCGAGCTCCTCGTTGTAGAAGATCGCGCCGTAGGGGCACGCCTCGGCGAGGCCCTCGCACCCGCGCGCGGCAACCGGGTCGACGATCACGAGCCCGTCGTCGCGGCGGTACACGGCGTCCGGCGCCCCCGCCGCCTCGGCGGCCGCCATGCAGGGCGCGTTCCCGCAGTGCTGGCAGGCGCGCCACGCGTAGCTCACGCGCACCTTCGGCACCTGGCCGCGCACCTTCTCCTCGATGCGGCCCCAGAACTGGCCGGTGTCGGGCTGGGGCGCGGCATACGGGGCCCAGTCGTTGTCGACGTGCTCGTCCTTGCAGGCCAGCTGGCAGTTGCGGCAGCCGGTGCACTTCGCGAAGTCGAATACGAAAACCTTACCCATGATCTATGCTCCTTCCGCCATGCGAGCCGTGGCCACCAGCCCGCAATCGGGGTCGTAGTCGCGCGAGAACGCCTCGGGATACTGCTCGGCCAGCGCGAGCACGTCGACCTTCTCGATGTTCACCAGAAAGCCTGAGGTCACTTCGCCGGCGGCGTTCTTGGACGTCGTCGCGCTCGGCGCGATCAGGTTGTTCGCGCCGCCGCGGTCGAGGCCGCCCTCGCCCATGACGATGCTGTCGACGCGCGATCCGTGGTCCTGGTACAGGGCGCCCGGCATGATGCGCTCGCTCACGATGACGCCGCCGAGCACGCCGCCGCGCTCGTTGTAGAGCTTGGCGATGTCGCCGGTCTCAAGCCCCAGCTTGCCCGCGTCGATCGGGTTCACCCAGATGGGCTCGTAGCGGTAGCCGTCGGGGCCCACCACCTTGCACGTCTCGATCTCGCGCAGCCAGGTCACGTCGTCGTGCTGGGCGTGCACGCGGAAGTGCGGGTGGTTGCTCACCAGCAGGAACGGGTACGTGCGCCCGCGCTCGGTGTTCGTGCGCTCCTCGTGCTCGTCGCTCACGTGCACCCAGCGGGGGATGGGGCCGCGCTCCTTGTCGTCGGGGAACATCTGCGCCAGCGTGGTGGAGTAGTACTCGAGCTTGCCTGACGGCGTGCGCAGCGGGTTGCCCTCGGGGTCGTCGTGGAACCCGATGAGGCCGGCGGGCATGTCCTCCCAGTCCTCGCGCGTGGGGAACGGGTAGTACTGCTTCTCCTTGAACTCCTCGTAGGTCATCGCGCCCTCGGGGATGCCGCACGTCTCGAAGCCCGCCTTGATCCACTCGTCGAAGGTCCTGCCGCCCATGAAGCGCTCGTGGAGGTTCTCGTAGATCCCGCCGAACTTCTCGAGGGCCCGGGCGATCTCGGCCACGCCCTCCACGTCGGACTTCGAGTCCATGCGCGCCTTGATGGCCTGCTTCTCGTAGAACACCACGGTCCACTGGCCGGAGTCGTTGTCGGTCCCGATGTCCTCGGTCTCGAACTTGGTGTTCGACGGGATGATGACGTCGGCGAAGTTGCAGTCGTTCTCCATCCAGGGATGCTGGACGACCACGAACTCGATGGAGTCGTGGCGCAGCGCGTCCTGCATCTTGAATCCGCCGTTCCAGCACGTCTCCCAGCAGGGCGTGTCAGACCACACCATGTGGATGCGCGACTTGTCCTCGACGGGGAAGGTGAACGGGCCGGTGAACTGGTCCTCGCGCGGGAGGCCGGCCGCGATGTGGCCGTACCACTGCACGGGCGGGTTCAGGATGGCCTGCGGGATCATGGTCTTGGGGATGAAGCTCGGCTTGGTGCCCGTGATGAAGCCGAGGTAGGCCTCACCGATGTTGGGGATGCACGTCGAGGGCGGCAGCGGCGTCACCGTGGGGATGCCGAACAGCGTCCACTCGAGCATCTTGAACTGGTTGGCGCCCGGCTTGCCCAGCCCCTGCATGCCCAGAAGCGCCACCTCGAGGCGCGCCGGCTCGTGGCTGAAGCAGCTGCGGATGAAGCTGCCGCCGTTGCAGTGGGCGATGGACACGGCGTGGCGCGCCCAGTAGCGCGCGAGCGCCTTGATGGTGTAGGAGGGCACGCCGCAGATGGCCTCGGCCCACTTCGGGGTCTTCGGCACGCCGTCCTCGCCTCCGAGCACGTAGTACTTGAAGTTGTCGAACCCCACGGCATGGGTGTCGAGGTACGCCTGGTCGTAGGTGCCCTCCTTGATCCAGGTGTAGGCGATGGCCAGCTGCAGGGCCGCGTCGGTGTTGGGCAGCACGGGGATCCACTTGTCGGCGTGCACGGCGTTCGTGTAGTTCACGTCGGGCGCGATGTGGATCTGCTTGACGCCGATCTCCGTGAACCACGAGCAGATGCGGCTCGCCATGTAGCCGCCCCAGCCCAGGGGCGTTGTCTCCACGTCGCAGCCCCAGAACAGCACGGCGTCGCCGTTCTCGGAGATGTCCTTGATGATGTTGTTCTGGAACGAGGTCTGGCCGAGCGGGTCCATGCCCCAGATGTGCTTGGCGCCCCAGTACCAGCCCTCCCAGCTGTCGGAGTTGCGCGACTGGAGGGTGTAGCCCCCGCACTCGTCGAGCAGGCGCGTGATGGAGCCGTGGGCCGCGTGCACCACCTTCGTCTCCCCGTGGCCGTCGACCTCGCAGAGGATGGCCTCGGGCCCGTAGGTGTCGTGCATGCGCTTGATCTCGCGGGCGATGATGCCCGTGGCCTCGTCCCAGCTGATGCGCACGTATCCGCTCTTGCCGCGGTTGCCCGGGTTGCGCTCGCCGTCCGGGTCCCAGTCCACGCGCTTGAGCGGGCAGGGGATGCGGTTCTTGGAGTACACGCGCTTCTTGTAGCTGAGCGACAGCGGCGATATGTAGGTCTTGAGGCCGGGCTCGAAGGTGCGCCCGCGCGCCTCGATCTTCCAGTAGTTCAGCTCCTCCGGCGTGTAGTGCTCGTCGAAGTGGAACGGGCGGATGCGCAGGATCTTGTCGTTTTCCTCGTCGATGTCAACCGTGCAGGCGTTGGCTCCGATGCCGAAGCTGTTGAAGCCGAGGCCCTTGATGATAGAAGTGCCGGTTACGCTGCTTCCCATCTTCTCTCCTCACTCGTCTGAAACGGAGCGGGCCCCTCGTCGCGCGCTTGGCGCGCTTGGGAGACGGCTGCGCCCGAGGGGCCCGCGTCTTCCCCTCGGCCTTAGGACGCGGGGGGAGTGGGCACCTTCGGGACCGAGGGCGCGCTCGGGACGCCCGGGGCGCCGGGCACGCTCGGAACGCCGGGAACGCCCGGTGCCGGCGGGACGCCGGGGACGCCGGGGGCTCCCGGCGCGGGCGGCGCGCCCGGGGTCTTGGCGGCTTTGGCGCCGCAGCTGGGGCATTCGTCAAGCTTCGGGTTGACTAACGCTCCGCATTGGGGGCACTTTACCGGCCCCTGGTCCACGGTGGGCGGTCTGAAGCACATGGACAGTCCTTTCTCTCAAAGGTTTGACTGCGGGGCGCGCTTATGAGACGGTATGCGCTGTGCGGAAAGTCGCATGGCAGGGGAACCGAGGCGCATCCTTCGCCTTAAGCGGTCGCCTAGGCGAAAGTATCGGCCTGTTCCCCCCTCGAATCGACAGCTGCTGATGTTGAATTCGGGTCTTCTGGCGTTTCAGTGTCATACTCAAATGTTGAGGGGGTCTCTGTGTGCGCTCTTGATCAGGGGAAATCAGAAAATCAGCCGCAGGCGGCCGTCGATTTGGCTCCGCTGCACCTCGTGGCCGCAGTCGGCTTCTCGTGCCTCATCGGATGGGAGCTCACGGCGGTGTTCGCGCCGTCGGTCCCGCTGCTCTCGTGGTGCTCGATCGAGGAGGGAATCAAGCTGCGCATCGCCTCGGTCCTGGCGCTCGTGGTGACCTACGTGGCCTTTGGCCTGAAGGCCGACTGGGTGTACGAGCATCGCGACCGCCTCCTTCCGCTGAGCTCGCTTCTCGCCCTCGTGGCGGTGGCGGAGTCGTTTGCGAGCACCTACGTCGCGGCCCTTCCCTTCGCGGTGTCGGCGGCGGTGTGGGTCCTGTTCGGCTTCGCCCAGGCGAGCGCCATGTCGTGCTGGTGCGTGTTCT
This sequence comes from Adlercreutzia sp. ZJ473, assembly GCF_013185065.1. Lineage (GTDB taxonomy): Bacteria > Actinomycetota > Coriobacteriia > Coriobacteriales > Eggerthellaceae > CAAEEV01. The sequence continues at coordinate 5,003 of NZ_JAAVTO010000074.1, forward strand.
TCAGCATCGTGCCCACCAAGCGCACGGCGCACGTCATCGCATGCGGCGCGGCGCTGGGGACGCTTCTGTTCGTGCTGGTGAACGCGACGAGCCTGGTGTGGGCGAGCCTGCTGCAGACCGCGCTGCTCATCGGGGGGTCGATGGGCGCGGTGGCCTTCCTCTCGCGGCGCATCCCCCGCGAGACCGTGCCGCGCGTCGACGAGCTCCGCGCCGCCCCGGCGCTCTCGGCCACCGCGGCGGTCTCGGTTGCCTGCCATGGCGCGGTGTACGGCTTCATGACGGTTGAGCTGTGCTCGATGGGATACGAGGCCGCCCTCGTCGGCGGGGCGAGCGGCATCGGCGGCATCCTGCTCGTGTTCGTCTGGAACCACCTCGGCGCGCGCGTGAACGTCGACGTGGGCGTCGTCCAGCGCATCACGCTGCCGTTCCTCGTGGCGAGCGTTCTCTTGCTGCCGTTCTGCGACGGCGCGGCGCGCGTCGCATGCGGCTGCGTCGCCAACATGGCCTTGGCGCACACCTCGGTGTTCGCCTGGTACTCCACGAGCATCGACAACTACGAGTTCCGCCTGCATCCCGTGAGGCGCTACGCCATGCGCCAAGCCCCCTCGTGGCTCGGGTTCTTCCTGGGGTCGGTCTTCGCGTTCGTGCTGGTCTTCGCGCTGGAGCTCGAGGGCATGGCGCTGTGCCTCGCCATGGCCCTGTTCTCCGTCGTGGTCGTGGTGTCGTTCTCGGTGTACGGCGGCGACGAGTCGGAGATGCGCGCGCGCCTGGACGACCTCCTCGACGTGGCGGGCAAGGGCGTGGTCGAGGCGGTCGCGCAGGAGGAGGGGGAGGAGGGGGAGGACCCCGCGCCCCAGGCGCTCACTCTCGAGCGGCGCTGCGCGCACGTGGCCGAGCGCTATGCGCTCACGCCGCGCGAGGGGGAGGTGCTCATCCTCCTGGCGCGCGGGCGCAACGCCGAGTACATCGCGGGGGCGCTCACCGTGAGCCCCGCCACGGTGAAGTCGCACATCTACCACATCTACCGGAAGCTCGGCATCAACTCGCAGCAGCGCCTCATGGACATCGTCGACGAGTGGGGATGAACCAAGAGGCAAGGCGCTAAAGCTCACTCTACTCCAAAAAGTATCATTTCCGCAGGTCAAAACTGGTGTGTTTGAGAAATCTATACAATGCAAAACACCAGGAGAAAGAACACTCCCTTTGGGATTGTTCGTACCGTAATTCATACCAGCCTGGCATCGTCGTTCATGGCGTTGGGCACCCGAGAGGAAAGAAGCATGACCGCCGCAGCCAGGGTGATCCAACTGCGGCAGGTCGGGGGGACGGCCTGCTTCCGGGCGAGCTTCTGCTCGTACACGCCTGAGAGCTGCGCTTTCGAGGAGAAGAAGGAGATCTGCGGCGACATGATGACCGCTAGTCGGCGATGTGCCACTCGGCGGCTGACGTGCTCCCCTCGTTCGTGATCCGGCCCGCTTTGCGCAGCGACTGGAGCAGATAGCTCACGTGGTCGCCCTTCTGCTTGGCCGTGAGATCAGCCGGCAGCGCGTGGTCGAGCTCGGCGATGATCTCCGCACGCGAGCACGGGCGCACTCGCAGCAGCTCCAGTATCAGCTCCTTGAACACGCTGTTGTCCAGCCCCTTGGCCCTCACGTAGTCGCCGTGTGCGCCAGTGACCGCAGCTACCTCGGCCGATATCGTGAGCTTCGGGTAGCGTCCCCTCACGAGCTTGCGCTCATGAAGCAGCCGCGACTGGTCCTTGGTGATGGGAAGCCCCTTCTGCACTAGGTCGAGCAGAAGGACGGTGACGAGGTCAAGGTTGGGGTCTTTGGCAAGCAGTCGGGAGTAGTCCTCGTTCAGCACGGTCCCGTAGAGCGTCACCGACACGCGAGCCGGCTTGGTGAGGTCATAGGTGGGCATGGGCAGCAGGCGGCCGCGCTGGATGTCGAAGACGTTGCGGATACCGATGGCGTTGCGGTCCATCATCCCCGTCCTGCTCATGGCACTCGACAACAGAGGGTTGCGGTAATAGGGAGGCTTGTACCCACTCTCGAGTGCCGCCTCGATGGTCTCGGGGATGAACGTGCCCTCGTTCTTGAACACGAGCCTATCCTCGTACTCCAGCACGTTGATCTTGCCCGACATCCGGAAATCCTGATGCGCTATCGCGTTGTGTAAAAGCTCGCGGATGACCTCAGGACTGTAGCGGTACGCCTCGGTCGGGAACAGCGTGTCCTCGCGGTCGAAGAAGCGGTACCTCTCGTTCCTGATCTTGCCGAGCACGCGGTCGACCTGCATGATGAAAGGCGGCTCGAAGTGCTCGTATGCAATTGTGGAGCCGTCGCTCGCGTAGAGCGTCCAGGTGATGCGGGGCTCTATGCCACCCAGGAACACGCTCGCCTCCGACTTGCCCAGAAGAACGAGCGCAGCGTTCGTCACATGCCCGTGGATGATGAGCCCCATCTTGCTCAGGATGGAGATCTCGTCCAGGTTGCGGACGGCTGGCTGGCTCTCCTCGAACTTCTCCACGTACTTCTTGCAGGCGAATGACACCGCATCAGGGTCGAGGTCATCAAGGTTCGCCTCGAACGCGAGCTGCCGCGACCAGTCAGGACGGCTCTGCCCGTAGATAGCCTCTAGCTTGAATTTGGGCATCTCGGCGAGGGACTCGTTCTCGCGCGACCAGGGAATGCCATGCCAGGTGGTCGGCGTTGCGAAGGTTCCCGCGGGAATCTGGAAGGCGACGATACGCTTGCCCTCCATCTCGAACTCGTATACCTCCTCGAAGGTCATGCCCTCGTTGGTGAACTTCGCAATCTCGCGCTTGAGGCGACGCAGCCCGACGCTAGGCATGCTCGCCTCCTTGCGGTAGGCGGTGCCGCTGACCTCTCGGTCGTTCGTGATGCCGAAGAGGAGCCACCCGCATTCCGCGCCGCGAAGGTTCGCCTCGTTGCTGAGCGCCGAGAAGTACTTCCCGATATCCTCGAAGTCGTAGTTCTGCTTCGCGGTCTTGTACTCGACGACCTCCGTTTCGACGTCTCCGATGAGACGCAGGACCAGGGAAGGCATCTCGCTCAGCTGTCGTATCATGGCGCTCCCAACTAATGTAATTCCATTTCCAAACTAATGTAATTCTACGCCCATTTACATTAGTTGGTGAAGTCCCCATCTCGGTTCTCGCCAAGAGCCCACAGGGCAAACTAATGGAGGAGAGACCGTGCCTCCATCACCAGACAAGCACATGACCTGCGCATATCGGTAGATGGTGAATGGAAGCTAATGTAATGGCGCATGGAAACGCTCCGCTACTCGGTCGTTTTTACATTAGTCCGCACGCACCTCAGCGGCCGCGCCTTTCTTGCCCAGTTCCCGCGCTCGTGCCTTGGTCGTCTTCTCGCCCTCTCCGTACCACTTCATTCATTCTATAACCCGAATTATCTCCCCATAGACAACTAGAGCCAGTCCCAGTAGGACCGGCCCTTACAAAACCTCGGAGGTTTTTGCGTCTGCAAGCATGGTGACGTCAAAGCCCCGCTGCGTCAAGCACCTTCGCAACAAACCAAAGTGGATTGACGGCGTAACTTTGATGGGGGTCATGCTCTCCCGATCTCCTACCAGCCCGTTCCGGCCATTCCGGAGTCGACGGCGGCAGCATAGCGCACCTCGGCCGACATGCCCGCCACGCTCGCGGCCGGCGG
>NZ_JAAVTO010000075.1 GCF_013185065.1 Adlercreutzia sp. ZJ473
GGATGCGGTGGCAAGACCACGCAGGTGCTCTGCACAATTCTTCTGAACCATGCCGCATCCGCTGACCGAGCGGCCCGAAGCGCATCGCTTCGGCGATACGATATTAGCTCTTCGGCCCCGTAGTGTTTTTCTTCGATTCCGTGCTGCCAACTTGTTCGAGCTGCCCAGGGGCCACGTTGTCCGTTTCTCCAACGAGCTGCCGGAGAAATACGCTCCCTGCTTCGTTGGCATAGAACCGATGTCACTTCTTCATGTGCCACAGGTTCGTGGTGCTGAACCCCTTGGCGTTTGGGAGCTCGCTTTGCAGATCGAGGCTCACCTGCTCGACGATGCCATCGCGCATGCGCTTCGCCTTTCTCGGCTCCATGTGCAAATGCAACAGCTCGGCAAGGGCAGCCTTCTCGTCACGATACTGCGAGGGTAGCCCCTCGACTGATTGTTTGGAAACACTCTGCGAATCTGCCGCATCCTTCGCGCTGTGCGTGTCGAGGTTGCGCGAAGAAAGTGCCGGCTTCGCCTTTCACGATCACATGCTCATCAAATCTAAGGGCAGGTAATCATTGGGGGAGAAGTACGCTAGAGGCCTCATTGATCTAACGCCGAAGTACAGGAAAAAGGTAGCTGCTGAGGTTGCTGCTCTCCGATGTCGCCTGCTTTCTTTCTTCGCGCTCGATTCGGTCTAGCGCTGCAGCAGGCTTCGTCATTCATCTTGCACGGCCTTTCGCCATCAGTTGGGTATAGACGAACAATGCCGCATCCAAACTGGCGAAGGCGTAGTTGAGTGGTGCCACAGATTAACCTATTGGCCGCAATGCTGAGCCGCAGGCTAATCCAAAACGCAACACTTCGCGATAAAATGACTATAGATTTGCAGGTGCAAGCCGTAAAGGATCGTGCAGATGTCGAAACTCAACATCGACCAAAAGACCATCAAGGATCTTCTCACAGCCAAGAAAGCTGATTTCCTCATTCCCGACTATCAGCGTCCCTATGCATGGACCGAAGATGAGTGCGGGACTCTTTGGGATGACCTTTTCGCTTTCGCGCTTCCAGGCGAGGGAGAGGAAGAATTCGACGAGAATGAAGAGTATTTCCTCGGCCCTATCGTGACGTTCCGCAACACGGATGACAAGCTGGAGATCATCGACGGTCAGCAGCGCCTTACCACCATCATGCTGCTGCTTCGCGCCTTCTGCTCGAAGTTCGAGTTCATGAAGGACACCGACTCCAAGACCATGCACGCCGACCTTGAGACCTGCATCTGGAAAACAGGTGCTCTCAACAAGGTCGACAAGACTAGGCTCAAGATTGATTCCGAAGTTGCCTCAGACAAGGACAAAGAAGAGTTTCTTTCCATCCTCGGTACCGGCGAAGTTAAGGCTAGCCAGAAGAGCAAGTATGCCAAGACCTTTGCCTTCTACCAGAACAAGATCTCGGAGCTTGTGAGCAAATACCCAACGTATGTGGCTATCTTCGTCTGGCGTATCCTCAACAATGTGATTCTCCTGCCTATCGAGGCCGAATCCCAAGGAACAGCTCTCCGCATCTTCTCGACGCTCAATGACCGCGGTTTGCCGCTGTCTGACGCAGACATTTTCAAATCGCAGTTTTATAAGTTCTTCTTCGGCCGCAGCGAGAAGGATCGCTTCGTCGAGCGCTGGAAGGCGCTGGAAGATATTGCTGACAAGATCTTCAAGCCGTCGCGCGGGACGCCCATGGACGAACTCTTCACGCGCTACATGTACTATGAGCGGGCCAAGCAGGGCAATCGCAACACTACGACCGAGGCCCTACGTAACTTCTACGAACGCGACTCGTACAAGCTGCTCAAGTCAGAAGAGACGCTTGAAAATCTCGAGGCCCTCGCGGCGTTCTGGCTGGCCGTATCCGAGCAGGATGATCAGGTGTTCTCTAAGCGGGTACTTCGCCGACTTTTCGTACTCAACTATGCGCCGAATGGCATGTGGGCTTACATCGTTTCCGTCTGGTTCATGACTCACAAGGATGAGGAAGGCAAGCTCGACGAGGTCGAGTTTTACAGGTTTTTGCACAAGATCACGGCCTTCATTTGGGCTTATGCGATTGAGCGTCCAGGTGTCAATTCACTGCGCACGCCCGTGTACCCCGAGCTCATTCGTATCGTCAACGGCGAGGAGGTTGAGTTTGTCGAGCATCGTTTTGACCGCGAGGCGCTGTACGGTCGCTTCATGACATACGCTTTCAACAACGGTCGTCCAATCACGCGCTCCATGCTCGCGTGGTGGGCTTTCGAAGATGAGAAGCAGCCGCTTCTTGAATTAAGTACGGTTTTTGAAATCGAGCACATCTACGCAAAGAAGCGCGCGGAAGTTGAAAATGGCGACAAATCGAAGCTCGAATCCTTGGGCAATAAGGCGCTGCTCGAGAAACGCATCAACATTCGCGCGTCAGACTACCGGTTCGAGGACAAGAAGAAATACTACCGAGGTTTCGAGAGTGCACGCGGGTACCGCGAGGGTACGGGCAATCGGGAGCTTTTGCTGATGGCTGATGGGCAAAGCGACTTCACCATGCAGGCGATTGACGATCGCACAGAGAAAATCATCGATTCCTTCATGGACTATCTTGGTGCAAACAGCTTACTGCTGGCCTAATACTATTCGCCGTCAAATTGTGCCGGTCTCGCTTCTGAGCACGGCAGAGAGCATTGCCACGCCCTGTTCGGTGAACATATTTGGGAGCTTGCGGCGTCCGCCGCTGCCCTCTGCCTGTTTTGAAGTCACAGTTTGTGACTTCAAAACCTCCCACTCGTCCTTGTTCAGCTGAAAGCAGAAGTGTTCGGGAAAGCGTCCCTGGTTGCGACGAACAGCTTGGTTGATGATCCTGGTTTCAACCCCGTAAAGCATTGCGAGATCGCTGTCCACCATTTGCCTGCACTCCGCGAACCGTGTATATCAGGTCGCGTATGGCCGGCTCGTTCGCGGGGACGATGGTGACCGACGCGTCTTCTTCCGCCTCCACGGGCCTGGCGGATAGGGTCTTCGATGGTCGTGGGCGGGGTTCGAAGCGACGACGCAGTATGCCGCGAGGCTGTCTCGCGCCGGCGGAAGTGCGGGCTGTCAGGCGGCATGCCGTCGAACGGCACGTCGCGCCCCGGTGCCCTTGCGTCCACGTAGCCGTCGAACGGCACGCTGCATCTCCGTTCCCCTGCGTCCTGTGGGCCCCGCGTCGCGTTGCGTTCGGGGCGGGGCTTTTGCGCTATACTGCTGGGATGTGATTCGGCGAGCCGCTGCCTTGCGCGCAGCGGCGCAGGTGTGAGGCAAGAGGAACATGAGCGACATTCCCAACGGATTTACCAGCAGGCCCCGTCACGACGCGGGCTTCGTCTCGGCGAGCGACGCCATCAAGAAGGCAGAGGCCGAGGCGGCCGCGAAGGCCGCGAGCGCCCCGCGCGACGCATCGGCCTCCCGCGCGGCGAGCGCCGGCTGGCAGGTGCCCGGTGCGCGCGACGGCGAGGGCAAGCCCGACGGCGTCTGGGGGAAGCCCTCCGCCCCGGCGGCGTCTCGAACCATGGGCCAGTTCCTCGCCGCGTCCGAGGCGGAAGGCGCCGCCCCCAGCTTCGACCCCGACAAGCTGGCCACCATCCCCGAGACGGACCGCCGCTGGGCGTGGGTCGAGATCGACCTGGCTGCCATCCGCCACAACGCCATGGCGGTGAAGAGCCGCCTCGCGCGCGGCTGTCGCCTCATGGCCGTGGTGAAGGCCGACGCGTACGGCCACGGCGCGGTGCGCTGCGCCAAGACGGCGCTCAACTCGGGCGCGGAGTACCTGGGCGTGGCAACCGTCAACGAGGCCGTGCAGCTGCGCGAGGCGCTGGTGAACGCGCCCATCCTCATCCTGGGCGAGCCCCCCATCTCCTCCATCCCGCTGCTTCTGGCGTACAAGATCATGCCGAGCGTCTACACCGCGGAGTTCGCCATCCAGTACGCGGAGGCGGCCGACTCGCTGGGCCTGCGCGCGCCGTTCCACCTCAAGGTGAACACGGGCATGAACCGCATCGGCGTGCGCCACGACGAGGTGGTGGCCTTCATGCACCAGGTGGGCTTCCACCGCGCGCTCGACCTGGTGGGCACGTTCACGCACTTCGCCACGGCCGACTGCGCCGAGACGCTCGACTTCCAGATCCAGGCGAAGCGCTTCCTCGAGGCGGTGAACGCCCTGCGCGCCGCCGGCGTCGACCCGGGCATCGTGCACGCGGCCAACTCGGCGGCGGGCATCCGCTATCCCGAGGTGCACTTCGACATGGTGCGCCTGGGCATCTCGCTCTACGGCTTCTACCCGTGCCCCGAGACGTACGGGGAGATCGACCTGCGCCCCGCCATGAGCGTGCACGCGCGCGTCACCGACGCCAAGCTCGTGCCCATGAGCGAGGGCGTGAGCTACGGCATGCACTACCGCAGCCCCGGCTCGGTGAAGATCTGCACGGTGCCCATCGGGTACGCCGACGGCCTGCGCCGCGGGCTGTCCGGCAACACCGACTTCATCGTGGACGGCAAGGCGTTCCGTCAGGTGGGCAACATCTGCATGGACCAGTGCATGTTCGAGGTCGATCTGCGCACCTACGCCACGCGCCGCCGCGTGGACCCGCAGATCGGCGACGAGGTGCTCATCGTGGGCGAGGCGGGCGACGCCGTGGTGACCATCGACGAGATGGCCGACAAGCTGGGGACCATCCAGCACGAGATCGCCATCGGGTTCGGCTGCTCGCGCCTTCCGCGGATATACCGGTAGGTCGATGTGCTCGCCCTGCCGCTGCGGCTTCGCGCGACCCCTGGGCCCTGGTCAGCTGAGCTGCTCAGGACGCGCCCTCTCGGGCGCATGACTGGTCCTGAACGGTCCACAGGACCGTTCATAGTTTTGGGCGCGGCGCGGTGCGAAGGCCGCTTGGCCTAGCGGCGGGGCTGTCTCGGGCATCGTGCGAGCCCTCGCTGTCGTTGCGAACGACAGGGGAGCGATGGAGAGAGAATGGCAAGAAGGGGAAGAAGAGAGAGCATGGGCATTCCCAAACCGCATATTCCGCTTGAGCAGATCCGCGCGGACGTGGAGGCGTGCCGCCGCTGCCCTCTGGCTGACGGGCGCACGCAGACGGTGTTCGGCGTGGGCAACCCGGACGCGCGCGTGCTCATCGTGGGCGAGGCGCCCGGCAAGAACGAGGACCTGCAGGGCGAGCCGTTCGTGGGCGCCGCGGGCAAGTACCTCAACGAGCTTCTGGGCATCGCGGGCCTCACGCGCGACGACGTGTTCATCGCGAACGTGCTGAAGTGCCGCCCGCCGGGGAACCGCGATCCGCGCCCCGAGGAGATCGAGCTGTGCACGCCGTTTCTGCGTGAGCAGACGCGCACCATCAACCCGGAGTTCATCGTGACGCTGGGCAACTTCTCGACGAAGTTCATCCTCAAGACCGAGGTGGGCATCACGCGCCTGCACGGCACGCTGCAGCGCGCCGGCCGCTTCAAGGTGTTCCCGATCTTCCACCCGGCCGCCGCCCTCTACGACGGCAGCAAGCGCCTCGCGCTGGAGAACGACTTCGCCACCTTGGGCGAGCTCCTGGGAACCCGTCCGCCGCGCGAGGCGGAGGGCGCCTCGGAGCAGTAGGCGCGCAACCAGGGCCCGCGCGTCGGGTGACCCGCTGGTTGCGGGCTGGCGGATGCAGGTCGCGTCGGCGAGCTGGCGCGCGCGTCGGGGCGCCGTATTCCGCCGCACCCAGGCGTTCGCGGGCCGCTATCTGCAGCTGAAATGCCGCCATAAAATAAACCGTTGGTGAACGCAATCGGCACGCTCGCCGATTGCGGCTTTGCTATACTGTAAGCTTCCGAAACGCGAGACCGCGAGCGCAAGGGGAGCCGCTTCGCAACGCGCCCGCGCGTTTTCTGCATGCGAAGAAGAAGGGCATCATATGTACCTTATCAAGAGCGTGGAAGCACTGAACGCGGAAGTGACCCGCATGGTCATCTCCGCTCCCGAGATCGCCAAGAAGATCAAGCCGGGGCAGTTCATCATGTTGCGCATCGACGAGGAGGGCGAGCGCATCCCGCTGACCATGAACGCGGCCGACCCCATCTCGGGCACGGTGACCATCGTGTTCCAGGCGGTGGGCGCGACCACCATGCGCCTGGCCACCCTGCAGGCGGGCGACACCCTGCTCGACTTCGTGGGCCCGCTCGGCAACCCCACCGAGCTCGAGGGCGCGCGCCGCGCGTGCGTCATCGGCGGCGGCCTGGGCACGGCCATCGCGTACCCGCAGGCCAAGTGGCTGCACGACCACGGCTGCGAGGTCGACGTGATCACGGGCTTCCGCACGAAGGACCTCATCATCCTCAAGGACGAGGTCGAGGCGTGCTCGAGCCGCTCGATCATCATGACCGACGACGGCTCGAACGGCAACAAGGGCGTGGTCACCGAGCCTCTGCGCCGCTGGATCGAGGAGGGCGCTGACTATGACCTGGTGCTGGCCGTGGGGCCGGTCATCATGATGAAGTTCGTGGCGCTCACCACGAAGGAGTTCGGCATCCGCACGCTCGTGTCGATGAACCCGATCATGATCGACGGCACGGGCATGTGCGGCGGCTGCCGCGTGAAGGTGGGCGACGAGTACCTGCACGCCTGCGTGGACGGGCCCGACTTCGACGGGCATCTGGTGGACTACGACGACGCCATGCGCCGCAGCGTGATGTACCGCGCCTACGAGGGGTCGGCGCGCAAGAGGATGTCGAAGCAGCTGGCCAGCGAGGCGCGCGACTGCGACGTGATGGCGGCGCGGCGGGCTGCGGAGCGCGCGGCGGAAGAGGCCGCGGCCGGGCCGCGGAGGGCGGCGCGCATCACGCTCGACCCCGAGATGGAGGCCAAGCTGGCCGCCATGGATCCCCCGAAGGCCGCCAAGGTGCGCGCGGCCCTGGAGGCGAAGGCGGCGCGCGATGAGGCCGCGCGCGCGGCGAGCCACGCCGAGGCCACGGGCGCGGGCCAAGCGGTGTACGGAGAGGGGGAGTAGGCCATGGCGAAGGTCCTCAACTACAACCGCCAGGGGTACAAGACCCCCATGCCGGTGCTCGACCCGCTCGAGCGCGCACACACGTTCTCCGAGGTGACGCTGGGCTACAACGCCGAGCGCGCGGTGAACGAGGCGCGCCGCTGCATCCAGTGCAACTCGAAGCCCTGCGTGGCGGGCTGCCCGGTGGGCGTGCCCATCCGCGAGTTCGTGGCGCTCATCGCCCAGCGTGACTTCCCGGGCGCGTACGCGGCGGTGAAGGACGCCAACGCGCTGCCCGCCATCTGCGGGCGCGTGTGCCCGCAGGAGTCGCAGTGCGAGGGCGTGTGCATGCGCGGCCAGAAGGGCGGCGAGCCGGTGGGCATCGGCCGCTTGGAGCGCTTCATCGCCGACTGGGCCGACGACCACGCGCAGGAGGCGGCCCATGCGCTGGCCGCGCGGCGCGCGGCGCGCGCTGACGAGGTGCGCGCGGCTCAGGCGAGCCAGGGCGCAGGCGATGGCGCGGACGCGGCGGACGCGGCCGTCGGCGGCACGACGAGCGCGGGCGAGCACAGCGAGATCACGCCGCTCGGCGGCAAGGCGGTGCCGGTGATCGTGCCGGGAACCGACCTGTCCGGCAAGCGCGTGGCCGTGGTGGGCTCGGGCCCCGCGTCGCTCACGTGCGCGGGCGAGCTGGCCAAGCACCACGCCGACGTCACGGTGTTCGAGGCGCTGCACGAGGTGGGCGGCGTGCTCACCTACGGCATCCCCGAGTTCCGCCTGCCGAAGAGCCTGGTGGCGCGCGAGGTGGCGGCCATCGAGGCGCTCGGCGTGAAGTTCGAGGTCAACACCGTGGTGGGCAAGCTCTTCGACGTGCGCGAGCTTCTGGACGAGCGCGGCTTCGACGCCGTGTTCGTGGCCACGGGAGCGGGCCTTCCCAGCTACATGGGCATCGAGGGCGAGGGCCTCAACGGCGTGTGCGTGGCGAACGAGCTGCTCACGCGCGTGAACCTCATGAAGGCGTACGAGTTCCCCGCCTACGCCACGCCGGTGCACGCGGGGCATCGGTGCGTGGTGGTCGGCGGCGGCAACGTGGCCATGGACGCCGCGCGCACGGCCAAGCGCCTCGGCGCCAACGTCACGGTGGTGTACCGCCGCGGGCGCTCCGAGATGCCCGCGCGCGCCGAGGAGATCCGCCACGCCGAGGAGGAGGGCATCGCGTTTCGCACGCTCACCAACCCGGTGAAGCTGCACGGCGACGAGCAGGGCTGGCTCACCGGCGTCGAGGTGGTCGACATGGAGCTCGGCGAGCCCGACGAGAGCGGGCGGCGCCGCCCGCGGGCGATCGAGGGCTCGAACCACGTGATCCCGTGCGACATGTACGTGATCGCCATCGGCAACAAGACCAACCCGCTCATCGCGCAGACCACGCCGGGGCTCGACACCACGAGCCGCAACCTCATCGTGATCGACGAGGAGACGGGCGCCACGTCGGTGCCGGGCGTGTTCGCGGGCGGCGACGCCGTGAGCGGCGCGGCCACGGTGATCCTGGCCATGGGCGCGGGCAAGCGCGCGGCGGCGGGCATCGCGGCGTACCTCGCGCCCGAGGGGCCGGCTGCCGCGGCGAGCGCCGCAGATGCCGGCGCGCTGGCGGATGCTGCGAGCGCTGGCACGCTGGCGAATGCTGC
>NZ_JAAVTO010000076.1 GCF_013185065.1 Adlercreutzia sp. ZJ473
TGGGGCGGCTGGGGCTGGGGCTGCGGGCGCCGGGGCGGCCCGCGCTGCGGCCGGGGCCGACGCGGCGGACGACGCGGCGCTCGTGGCGCACTACGCCGACAAGGAGTTCGAGTACGGCTTCGCGAGCACCTGCAAGATGGTCCTGCCGGCAAGCGAGCTGAAGGGCAAGAAGATCCTCGACGTGTGCTGCCGCCGCGGCAAGGGCGTGTTCAAGCTGAGCTCGATGGCGGGCAACGGCGGCGGCGTCATCGGCGTCGACTGGAGCGCGGCGCACCTCGCCGAGGCGCGCGACCGCATGGAGCGCGCATGGCGCGACAGCGGCCTGGCGCGCAACAACATGGAGTTCCGCGCGGCCTACCCCGAGGACCTCATCGCGGCGGGCATCGGCACCTCCACGATGGACGTGGTGTACGTGAACAGCGTGAACACGTTGTTCTTCGACACCGCCCGCGCGCTGCGCGAGTTCGGGCGCGTGCTCAAGCCGGGCGGCCTGCTCGTGTTCGAGACGGTGCTCGCCGACCGCGAGCGCGACGATGACGTGGTGGCTGCCGCCCGCGAGCTGGGCAACTGCATCCAGGCGGCGCGCACGCGGCAGGAGAACGAGGCGTGGCTCGCAGCTGCGGGATTCGGCGAGGCGACCGTCGTGGAGTCCTACGCGGTGGAGGCGAGCCGCGGCTTCAAGCCGGGCAGCACGGTGGACGTGGTGCCCGGTGGCGAGGACGTGCGCTACGAGGCCGTGTCGCTCTACGTGAGCAAGCTCTAGCAGCCGTCGGCCTGCGGAGCGGGGAGGCGGGGCGCGCGTCTGCCCCAAGGAGGTTGTTGAGCATGGAAGTGCCGGTTGAGAGGCGGTTTCGCGGGTCGGTGCGGCTCGTCACGCTGCATCTGTGGCGCGTGGCGAAGTCGACGGATCTTGAGGACGGCTTCGCCTGCGCGCGCGAGCTCGGGATGATCGACGAGGGCAACGAGCGGTTCATCCGCCGCTGCCTGGCGATCGACGCGCAGCTCGAGGCGGGGGAGGAGCCTGCCGAGCCCGTGACGCCCGCGCTCGTGCAGGAGCTGCAGGCGTGCGCCATCAGGCTGAACTCCGCCGACCCGGCGTAGGGCCCCATATAAGGGAAAGCGCGCGGCTTCGCGGGTCGCGCGCTTCCTCACCGCCTCGTCGCAAGGCGGCGCCTCGGGAGCGGCGCCTCGGGAGCGGCGCTGCCTGTTCGCCGATCAGTCGCCGAACAGCTTCTTGCCGGCGATGGTGCTCTCGAGGGAGTTGCCGTTTTGGGAGTGCCGCTGCGCCGTCGCCGACCCGGATGACTGCGAGCGCTCGTTGAACGTGGTGCAGAACCCCTTGAGCCCCCGCAGCAGCTCCTCGAGCGAGCCTCTGTGGATGTCCTCCAGGTAGGTCTTGAAGGCGGCGTACACCTCGTCGGCGCTGCCCACGTGCAGCTTGGGCGCGGTGACGGCGAGCCAGCCGTGCAGCGCGGCGGCCAGGCGCGCCGACCCGCCCTCCTCGCCGTACATGCGCTCGACGGGTGCCCAGTAGCGGTCGTACAGGCGCGTCTGCTCGTCGTAGCTGGCGCTGGCGAGCAGCAGGTTGCGCACGAGGTCGGCCGTCGACAGCGGCATGCCCTTCGAGTTCAGGCTCTCGAAGATGAGCTGCGCGCGGTCCTCGTCCTCGAGCTCGGCGGCCAGCACGACGAGCCGCTGCAGGCCGCCCCAGAGCGCCGCGGCGTCCTCGGCGTCGAAGCGCTCGTCCATCTTCTCGCGGAAGCGGCGGTAGTTGCTGATGACGTTGGCGGACAGGTCGTCCTCTTCGGGAAGCTCCGTCTTCTCGAGCACGGCTGACAGCGTGGCGCGGTCGACGCGCGAGAGCAGCAGCTTCGGCGCGGGCGCGCCGTCGGATGCTGCGGGCATGCCCGGCGCGCGCAGGTGGCGCTGCGTGATGCCCTCGGCCGTGGCCCCCTCGAGCGTGAGGCCGGACTCGCCCAGGTAGTCGCGCAGCGCGGTGAGCAGGAGCGTGAGCGTGGCCGTGCGCTGCTGCCCGTCGATGACGTGCAGGCGCTCGGCGCCGGCGGCGTCGCCCGGCTCGTGCGCGTACAGGACGGTGCCGGTGAAGTGCGTGGCCCCCGTGCGCCCCGCGCGCATGACGTCGGCCCACAGCTGGTCGCACTGGCGCGTGCTCCACGCGTAGACGCGCTGGTAGACGGGGATCACGAGCTGGGTGTCCGGCGCTCCCAGAAAGTCGAGGAGCGTTTCTTGTCTGATGATCATGACGCCTCCCTACTGCGTCGCGTCGACGGCCGACATGGCCTCGTTGTACTTCTGCGCGGCCCCCTCGTGGTCGGTCTTCTTGAGCTTGCGGTCCGCCACGAGCGTGGGCGCGCCGTTGATGGCCCAGTTGAACGACGAGCGGAACTTCTTCACGGCGTGGTAGCGGTAGTTCTCCGCCCACACGAGGCTGAAGTTGCGCAGCTCGGCGAGCAGGCTCTCGGTGGTTCCCTCGAACTCGTCCTCCACGTAGCGCTTGAACACGCTGTACACCTCGCCCGTGCCCTTCGCGCGCACCTTGCGGAAGCGCAGCGAGAGCCAGCCCTGGATGGCGTTGTCGAGGCGCAGCGAGCCGGGGTCGGGCGCGAACATGCCCTCGATGGGCGACCAGTACTCGTCGTAGAGGCGGGTCTGCTCGGCGTGCGTCTCGGCGAGCAGGAGGTAGTTGCGCACGAGGTCGGCCGTGGTGAGCGGCAGGCCCTTGGAGTTCAGGCTCTCGAAGATGAGCTGGGCGTTGTCGGAGCGGTCGACCTGAGCGCCCACCACGAACAGCAGGTTGACCCCGCGCCAGAAGGCCGCGGGGTCGAAGCCCTCCTCGGCCATCTTGCCCTCGAAGAAGGCGAGGTTGGCCATGACGTTCTCCGAGGGGCTTTTCGGCAGCTCCTCGCGCATGGCGACGGCGAGGAGCGTGTCGCGGTCGGTGCGGGAGAGGAGGAGCTTGGCCTGGCTGGCGATGCCGGCGAGGGCTCCGGCGGGGATGCTGGTCGCGCTGTCGGCGTCGGCCGGGGTCGCGTCAGCCAGGTCGGCCGGGCCAGCCGCGTCCTTCGCGTCAGCCGCGCCAGCCGCGCTGCCGGCGGGCGTCGTCTTGAGGAACCGCCGCTCGATGCTCGCGGCGTCGACGCCTGCGCCAGCGTCGGCGTGCGCGTCGAGGTAGCGGGCGAACGCCGCGAGCATCAGCGTGAGCGTGGTCAGGCGCTGCTGCCCGTCGACCACCGCCAGGCGCGTGATGCCGCCCGCGTCCTGCGCGTCCTGCTCGTAGAGCAGCGTGCCCACGAAGTGCGTCAGGTTCGACTTCGCGGCGCGGTGCACGTCGAGCCAGAGCTCCTCGCACTGGCGGTGCTTCCACGAGTAGAGGCGCTGGTATGTGGGGACGACGAACTGGACGTGCTCCCTTCCGAGCAGGTCCAAGAGCGCGTCGTTGCTTGTCTTCATGAAGCGTCACCTCCTGTTTCCGGTGTTGGCTTGCTGTGATTGTAGGAAACGCGCCGCGTGTGTGGCGTACAGAATCGTACAATATGTACGATAACTTGCGCCCACGTGCGCGGGCGCGCCTCGGTGCGCGGCGCGGGCGGCGCACGCCGAGGGCGGCGAGGCCGAAGGCAGCAGCGAAAGCCGAAGACGAAGGCAGCGGCGGCGCACGCCGAGGGCGCGAGCGGAGACGCTCGAGGCGAAGGAGGAGACCCATGACTGACGCGCGGGCGCGGCGCAGCCGCGAGGCGATAAAGGACGCGCTCTTAGACCTGCTCGGCACGCGGCAGCTGGCGAGCATCACCATGTCGGAGCTCGCGCGCGCGGCGCGCGTGAGCCGCTCGACGCTGTACGCGCACTTCGGCAACGTGCAGGAGGCCTACGAGGAGCTCGCCTACGACTTCACGGCGCGCATCCCCCCGCTCGAGGCGTTCGTGGGCTGCGAGGGCTGCGCGGCGCGCCGCCTGGACGCGCAGCCGTTCTGCGTGGCCATTCGCAACGCGGGGAAGTACCTGCCGCTCGTGCGGGACACGCGCTTCCTCCCCACGCTGTTCGAGCGCGTCGAGGCCGGGGCGTACGCGAGCGAGATGGTGGCGACGTACCGCGCGACGGGGCTCGAGGAGGCGCACGCGCGCGCCATGCTGCGCTTCCAGCTGAGCGGCTGCTACGCGGTGGCGCTCTCGGGCGTGCGCGCGGAGGACTGGCCGCGCCTGCAGCAGTCCATCGACACGTTCATCATGGGCGGCATCGGCGCGCTACGCACGCGCTAGCAGCGCCAACGGGCGAATTTCGCGACTTTGATCCAGGATGAGCGGGGCCTCCCCCTAGGGAAAACGGGGAGGGTGCGCTACAATAGCAGAACGTGTCTAGTGGGCGGAAGCATGGGCTGAAGCGCGCGGGACGCGCTTCGAGAAATGCAAGCGAGTTCATGTACAGGGGGAGAGACTGTGCAAGTAAAAGATAGGGCGCTGGAGGATGACGGCGAGCGCCAGGAACTGGTCCTCACCATAACCGCGAGCGCCGAGGAAGTCGACGCGAGCGCCAAGGAGTTCTTCGGGCAGATCGCCCAGCGTGACCTCAAGGGATTCCGCAAGGGCAAGGCCCCGCGCGCCATCCTGGAGCAGAGCGTCGGCGGGCACGCGAACGCCATGGGCGGCGTGGCCGAGACGCTCATCAACGAGATGGCCTTCAAGGCCATCGACGGGGCCGACGTGATCTTCATCGAGGAGCCGCAGTTCAACGTGACCGACCAGCTCGAGGAGGGCCGCCCCTTCACGTTCACCGTGTCGGGCCTGGTGGCCCCCGCCATGAAGCTCACGAGCTGCGAGCCGGTCTCCATCGAGATGCCCCCCGAGGAGGTCACCGACGAGGAGGTGGACGCCCAGCTCGCCGAGCTGCAGGACTACTACCACTCCTTCGAGGAGATCGCCGACCCCGACCACGTGGCCGAGCCGGGCGACTACATGATGGCGGTGCTCTCGGTCGACAACCACGGCAAGGTGATCTCCGGGCTCTCCAACGCCAGCCGCATGATCGGCCTGGGCGAGGGCATCATGCCCGCGTCGTTCGACGAGAAGGTCTACGGCGCGAAGGCCGGCGATGTGCTCGAGTTCGACTTCGAGGCGAAGGACGACGAGGGCGGCTCCGAGTTCGGCGACGGCGAGCTGCACGCCGTGGTGGAGATCAAGAGCTTCCGCAAGCGCGTCCTCCCCGCGATCGACGACGAGCTCGCCGCGAAGGTGGGCTGCACCAGCGTGGAGGACATGCGCAAGCAGATGCGCCACAGCATCAGCGTGCAGAAGGGCAAGGAGCTTCCCAAGCTCAAGGTCGACCGCGTGATCGACGCGGTGCTCGAGCGCCTCGACGGCGAGGTCCCCGGCTACTACGTGGACTTCATCCGCCAGGACGTGGGGCGCGAGCTCATGCAGTCGCTCGAGAAGCAGGGCACGAACCTCCAGCAGTGGATGCTCCAGAACAGCATCCAGGCCGACCAGATGAAGGAGGACGTGGCCACCGAGGCGCAGCGCCGCGCCTCCATCGACTGCGCGCTCGAGGCGCTCTTCCGCGACCTGGGACTCGAGCTCACCGACGAGGACATCGACAAGATGTTCGAGGGCGATGACGACCCGGCCGCCACGCGCGCGGCGTGGGAGAAGGCCAACCGCATGGCCGACGTGCGCAAGATGTGCCGCCAGACGAAGGCAACCGACTGGCTGGTGGAGAACGCGCAGGTGACGGTGGTGGCCGACGCCTAGGCGGGCGGCGCCTAGGCAGGCGGTCGCGCGGCGGCGGGCCGGTGACGCATGGCGGACCCGGCGCACGGCGACCTGCGGCGGCCCTCGCCTCGCCCGCGCGCGGCAACCTGCGCTTCGCACCTGCGCTCTACGAGGTATCTGTTCTGCCTGCGAGCTTCGCAGGCGGCTTGAACCAATCCTGAAAGGGGATTACCGATGCAACTTGGATCTACGGTGACGCTCGTCTACAAGGGCACGCTCGAGGACGGCACGGTGTTCGGCTTCGCCAACGAAGAGGACCCCATGAAGTTCCAGACGGGCATGGACATGGCCATCGACGGCTTCGAGCAGGCCATCCTCGCGATGAGCGAGGTGGGCGAGAAGAAGACGTTCACCATCAGCGAGTACGAGGCGTACGGCGAGTACCTCGACGACTACACGGCCGAGATTCCGCTCGAGCAGATTCCCACCAGCGTGAAGGTGGGCAAGCGCATCTGGCTGTCGAGCAGCGAGGACGGCGCGCCCGTGCCGGCGACGGTGCTCGAGGTGAAGGACGGCATCGCGAAGTTCGACCTGAATCACCCGCTGGCGGGCAAGAGCCTCACGTTCGAGGTCGAGATCCTCGAGATCGAGGACGCCCCCGAGAACTTCGTGTCGGCCCAGGAGAAGGCGCAGCACATGAAGGAGCAGACCAAGCTCCTCGGCGGCGACCAGGGGATCGACTACCGCTAGGACATCCTGCCCGCCGCCTGCGCGCGCAGGCGGCGGGCTTTCGTTTCCGACACATTTCACTTGGAGGTTTTCCACATGGCGAAACAACGCTTTACCCTTACCTCGTACGACCCGGTGTACGCCATTGCCGAGGAGGTAAGGATCCCCGAGGAGGTCATCCGCGAGCAGGCGCTCCGCTGGCTGAAGCTGCAGTGCTGCAAGGAGGGCGAGGAGCCGCGCCTGTCGAACCAGTGGGTGGCGGCGCACACGAAGGACTTCAAGAACGTCGAGGAGCTGATGATCTTCATCCGCTACAACATGTACCGCGACAACCGCGAGGTGCAGGAGCTCTCCGACCAGGACGCCATCTGCAAGGAGCTCTCGAAGCGCCTGGTGGAGGAGCTGCCGGCTGACCTGGTGGAGGAGTCCCTCTACGCGGCGAACTACCGCCTCGAGGAGATGATCAGCCGCAACGGCATGACCATCGAGGACTTCTGCCGCCAGCGCGGCATGACGCTCGACCAGCTGTACGCCGACGTCAAGGAGCGCACCATCCAGAGCCTGAAGGAGGACTCGGCGCTCGAGGCGTACGCCGACCACGCCGGCTACACGCTCGAGGCGGAGGACTTCTACGCGATCATCCCGGGCGACGACATCCAGGACAAGGCGCGCAAGCGCCAGCAGATCGAGCTGGAGGGCCGCCTCGCGCAGATGGAGGAGTACGCGCTCAAGACCAAGGCGCTCAAGGAGATCATGGAGAACGCCATGATCAAGCGCAAGCCCACCGACGCCGAGTGGCTCCGCTACGGCGACACGAGCGCCGACGTGCTGAACGCGAACAAGCAGTTCCCCGACAGCTTCGTGAGCCTGTAGGCGCGCAGCGCCGGAGCGCGCCGAAGCGTGCTGGGCGGCCGGTTGGCGGGGTGTGTTGGGCGGCCGGTTGGCGCCTGGAGCCCCGCTGGCTCGCGGGCCTTCCAGGTTGCGGCATCTGGAGTCTCGCGGCTCAGACGCCGGCCGGGTTCGCGCACATGGCCGCGCCGCCGCGCTTGCCAATCGTATTCGCCTGTGCGAAAATACCTAGGCACGCGCGGGCCGGCACGGCAGCGCGCATAACGTGGTCGATTGGCGCAGCGGGAGCGCAGGTGCCTTACAAGCACAAGGTCACAGGTTCAAATCCTGTATCGACCACCACGTAACTCAACCCCGTTTCACCAGGTGAAGCGGGGTTTTTCTCTGCGATGGCCCGCCACGGGCCGCTTCGCTCGTTCGCGGGCAGGTGAGCCCCAGCTCCTTGAGGCACGAGCTCGGCCAGTGGCTCTCCTGCCATTACCAGCACCGCGTCGCCCAAGGCGCGAAGGCCGACTGCCGCATCATCTACCGCACCACGGAAGATGGGATCGAGGTCAAGGGATTCGGGCATCGCAGGATTCCCGAGGACTTCTACCGCCGAATGAGCGCGGGGCGTGTCGAGCTGCCCTCCTGCTGAGCATCTTCGATGATGAGGGGCGCAATTCTCGCCTCGAATCTCATGAGCTTTTCGAGCTGCTTGTCGAGTTCTCCGAATATCTCATTTTCGGACATTTCTTCATCAACGGCGCAGTCAGCCGTGGAGAACGGCTTATGGAAAGCCCAGTTGACCCCCTTGGGATGTGAAGAGGCATGCCTGAATAGCGACTCGAAGCGGCGCAGCCTACGGCAGGGGAGGTCCGCCTCCGTTGCGGTACCCCTGAACGGCCTGCGTCGCGTCGTACACGAAGCGGGCGAAGGCCCTTCGGCCGTAGGTTCCAACGGAGTCGGCCCCGATGGCGTGGAACTTCGTGGCAAGGAAGAAGTTCCTCGACGCTGGCGACGCAGGGAAGCAAGGTGCGAAACCTTGGAGCGCGTGCTGCCGAGGCGGATGCGTCGATTCTTGGGAGAGCGGTCATCTCTCGTTGAGCGCGAGAGAGGGGGGTCGGCAGAAGCATCTGCCGAAACGGGAGATACGGGGGCGAAGTCTTGAGCACCGACAACGCCCTATTTTCAGATCGCGTGCCGAAAGTTGGTGTCAGGAGTCGCTTTGAGATAGAAGTGGCCATTGCCTAGAATCGTTTTTGCGAAAGTAACCGATTCATCAGAAAGGCAACGGCCACCATGGACACTTTACAGGATA
>NZ_JAAVTO010000077.1 GCF_013185065.1 Adlercreutzia sp. ZJ473
GGGCGGCATGCGGGCGCGCTAGCGGGCGCGTTGCGGCGCGGCGCGCGCGGCGCCCGCTATCGACATGCTGCCGGGCGCGGGGCATGGCGCGGCGCGGCGCCCGCTGGCTTTCCGTGCTCGTGGGCTGGCCGATCATGCATTTCGCTGGCAGAGGGCCTCGGCGCGCCTTCTTTTTGATATAGTGGGACGCTGCTGGGCTCATGCGCCCTTGCGCAGGCGCGCGCCTTCCCTTCGGCGCCTTCGCCTGCCCGTGTTCGGCGCGTGCCCGATGAGGACGCACAGGGAAGAAAACTGAGAGATAACCATGTCTTTGATCGTTGCAAAGTTCGGCGGCACGTCGGTTGCCTCGCCCGAACGCATCAAGAACGTTGCAAAGCGCCTGGTGGGGATGAGGCAGCAGGGGCACAAGGTGGTCGCCGTGGTTTCGGCCATGGGCAAGACCACCGACGAGCTCATGGGGTTGGCCAGCGCCGTCACCTCCAACCCGCCGGCGCGCGAGCTCGACCGCCTGCTCTCCACGGGCGAGCAGGTGTCCATGACGCTTCTGGCCATGGCCATCGGCGAGCTGGGCTACAAGGCCATGAGCTTCACGGGCCGCCAGGCCGGCATCGAGACCGACGGCATCCACAACAAGGCGAAGATCGTCAAGGTGCACAACGAGCGCATCCTGGCGGCGCTCGACGACGGCGCCATCCCCGTGGTGGCGGGCTTCCAGGGCATCGACGCGAACGGCGACATCACCACGCTCGGCCGCGGCGGGTCCGACACCACGGCCGTGGCGGTGGCCTGGGGCATCAACGCGGACGTGTGCGAGATCTACTCCGACGTGGACGGCGTCTACACCACCGACCCGCGCGTGGCGCCGCGCGCGCGCAAGCTCGACCAGATTTCCTATGACGACATGCTCGAGCTCTCGAGCGCCGGCTCGGGCGTGCTGCAGAGCCGCGCCGTCGAGTTCGCCCGCAAGTGGAACGTCGTCATTCACTCGCGCTCCGCGTTTTCCGATGCGGAGGGCACGTACATCAAGGAGGACCCTGACATGGAGGAAGCCGTCATCACCGGCATCGCGCACGACACGTCCGAGGTGAAGGTGACCATCCGCCGCGTGCCTGACAACACGGGCGTCGCCGCGAAGGTGTTCTCGGCGCTGGCCGCGAACATGGTGAACACCGACATGATCATCCAGAACATCTCGCTTGACGGCTACACCGACATCTCGTTCACCTGCCCCGGCGCCGACCTGAAGCGCGCCAAGGAGACGCTCGACTGCATCATCGGCGAGATCGGCGCCACCGAGTACGTGGTGGACGAGGACATCGCGAAGGTGAGCCTCGTGGGCACGGGCATGAAGTCGTCGCCCGGCGTGGCGGCGCGCGCCTTCACCACCATGGGCGAGAACCAGATCAACATCCTGGCCATCTCCACGTCCCCCATCCGACTGTCGATGGTGGTCGAGGCGTCGGAGGCCACGCGCGCCGTGCAGGTGCTGCACACCGCGTTCGAGCTGGACTCCGACAGCGTGTTCGAGGAGACGCAGCTCTCGGCGGAGGAGATCGCCGCGAAGATGAAGAAGGGGCGCTAAGCGCTCGCGCGCTGACGCAACGGCAGAAGGCTCGACGCTGCGAAGCTCCGAGGCACCTCGCCTTGCCGCTCCAAGCATTCGTCGCGTACCAAGGTACGCGCGCTGGACTGCGGGCGTCGGGCGAGCTGCGGAGGGGAGCTCAGTCGCTCGGACAGTCCTGCTCGCGCGAAATGCCCGCCGGGCATTTCGGCTCGTGCGGAACTCGCTTGGTGAGCACCCCTCCGCAGCTCGCCTCGCGTCGGGGCTTCTTTTTTGCATCGAAGGATGGATGACCGCGCTTTTCGCGATTCTTTTTGCGTGCGAGCGCTTGCTGGGAGGCAGACGGCTGGGTTTTGCCGCCTGTCTGCCGATTTGACGCGCGGCTCGAGTTCGCGGCTGATAGATTTGAAACATGGCGTGCGGTTTGTGATCCGCCGAACTTGGATGAAGGAGACGGAAGATGGCTTGGACGAAAGAGATGCCGGCTCGGCCGGTGGTGGCGGTCGCGGGCGCGACGGGCGCGGTGGGACGCGAGTTTCTGAGGGTGCTGCACGACCTGGACTTCCCGGCCTCGGAGGTGCGTGCCTTGGCGAGCGCGCGCAGCGCGGGCAAGAAGCTCGCGTTCGACGGCTGCGGCGACGTGCCGGCGGGCGATCTGGTGGTGCAGGAGATGACCCCGGAGTCGTTTGAGGGCGTTGACATCGCGCTGTTCTCGGCGGGCTCCGACGTGTCGAAGGCGATGCGCGAGGCCGTGGTGGCCGCGGGCGCCGTGATGATCGACAACTCGAGCGCGTTCCGCATGGACGAGGACGTGCCGCTCGTGGTGCCCGAGGTGAACCCGGGCGACGTCAGCTGGCACTCGGGCGTGATCGCGAACCCCAACTGCTCCACCATCCAGATGGTGGCGGCCTTGAAGCCGCTCTACGACCTGAGCCGCATCACGCGCGTGGTGGTGTCCACCTACCAGGCCGCGTCGGGCGCGGGCGCGCCGGCCATGCGCGAGCTCTACGACCAGACGCGCGAGTTCCTCGACGGCGCGCCTGACGACGAGCTCACGGTGAAGGCGTTCCAGCACCGCATCGCGTTCAACTGCATCCCGCACATCGACAAGTTCCTTGAGGACGACTCCACCAAGGAAGAGTGGAAGATGGTGGTGGAGACGAAGAAGATCATGGGCGACGAGGACATCAAGGTGGCTGCCACCTGCGTGCGCGTGCCCGTGCTGCGCTGCCACGGCGAGTCCATCAACGTGGAGTTCGCCGACGAGGTGACGGTGGAGGCCGCGCGCGCCGCGCTCGAGGCGGCTCCCGGCATCACCGTGATGGACGACCCGGCGAGCAACGTCTACCCCATGCCGGGGCTGCTCGCCGGCACCGACGGCGCGTACGTGGGCCGTCTGCGCCGCGACCCCTCGGTGGAGCACGGCCTGGCCTTCTGGAACGTGGCCGACCAGATCCGCAAGGGCGCGGCCCTCAACGCCGTGCAGATCGCTCAGCTGCTGCTGCCCCGGGCGTAAGCGCGGGCTGACGGGCGCAGGCGGGCGAGCGCAGGTCGCTGGGTCCGACCGCCAGTTCCGGTCACTCGGCCCGGCCGCCAAGACGAGCACGGCCCCCAGGCGTCTCTTTCGCGCCCCGCGTGCCAGATGGCATGCGGGGCGCTTTGGTATCATGGTGCGCATGGATACTTCGAAGCCCAACTCAAGGAAAAAGCCCGGCAAGGTGCGCGTGGACGAGCTGCTCGTCGAGCGCGGCGTCTTCGCGAGCGCCGACGAGGCGCTGCGCGCGGTGATCGCGCGCGAGGTGCGCGTCGACGACGTGTACGTGACGAGCGCGGCCGTGCGCGTGCGACCCGACGCCGACGTGTTCGTGCGCGGGCGCAGGCAGTTTGTGTCGCGCGGCGGGCGCAAGCTGCAGGGCGCGCTCGACGCGTTCTCGCAGGACGTGCGCGGGATGCGCTGCGTGGACATCGGCTCGTCGACCGGCGGGTTCACCGACTGCCTGCTGCAGGCGGGCGCGGCGAGCGTGGCGTGCGTGGACGTGAACTACGGGCAGCTCGCGTGGAAGCTGCGGCAGGACGCGCGCGTGAGCGTGTTCGAGCGCACGAACATCCGCGAGGCCGTGCCCGAGGCGCTCGGCGCTCCCTTCGACCTCATCGTGATCGACGTGAGCTTCATCGGGCTCGCCGCGCTGGCGGGCGCCTTCCCGCCGCTGTGCCGGGCGGGCTCGGTGTTCATCGGGCTGGTGAAGCCGCAGTTCGAGTCGCGCCACGAGGAGACCGACCGCGGCATCGTGCGCGATGAGGCGGTGCGCCTGCGCACGGTCCAGGAGGTGCGCGCAGCGCTCGAGGACGCGGGGTTCGACGTGACGGGCGTGGTGGAGTCGCCCATCTGCGGCGCGCAGGGCAACGTGGAGTACCTCGTGCGCGCCGTGTACCGCGGCTAGCGCGCGGCAGGGGAGAGGCGCTTGCCGGCGACGCCGACGGGGCCGCTCCGCGCGCCGCGGCCGCTAGTTCTTCAGCGAGTTGAGGGGCGCGGGCATGCGGCCTCCGCGGTGGGCGAACACGGTGCCGGCGTTCTGGTTCACGGGCATCACCGGCGCGTAGCCCAGAAGGCCGCCGAAGTCGAGGCGGTCGCCCACCTGCTTGCCGATGGCGGGGATGATGCGCACGGCGGTGGTCTTGTTGTTGATCATGCCGATGGCGCACTCGTCGGCGATGATGCCGAAGATGGTCTCGACGGGGGTGTCGCCGGGGATGGCGATCATGTCGAGGCCCACCGAGCACACGCAGGTCATGGCCTCGAGCTTCTCCAGGCTGAGCGCGCCCGCCTCGGCGGCGCGGATCATGCCGGCGTCCTCGGACACGGGGATGAACGCGCCCGACAGGCCGCCGACGCTCGAGGACGCCATGACGCCGCCCTTCTTCACCGCGTCGTTGAGCATGGCGAGCGCCGCCGTGGTGCCCGGGCCGCCGCAGGTGCCTACGCCGATGGCCTCGAGGATCTCGGCCACCGAGTCGCCCTCGGCGGGGGTGGGGGCCAGGCTCAGGTCGAGGATGCCCTTCTGCACGCCCAGGCGGCGGCTCGCCTCGCGCGCCATGAGCTCGCCGGCGCGCGTGATCTTGAACGCGGTGGCCTTGATGGCCTCGGCCACGGTGGTGACGTCGGCCGAGCGCGGCAGGTCGGCGAGCACCGCGCGCACCACGCCCGGGCCCGACACGCCCACGTTCACCACCTCGTCCGCCTCGCCCGAGCCGTGGAAGGCGCCGGCCATGAAGGGGTTGTCCTCCACGGCGTTGCAGAACACCACGAGCTTGCCCGCGCCGATGCACTGCGCGTCGGCCGTGGCTTCGGCGGCCTTCTTGACGATGCCCGCCATCTTGAACGCGGCGTCCATGTTGATGCCGGCGCGCGTGGAGCCCACGTTCACGCTCGAGCACACGCGGTCGGTGGCGGCGAGCGCCGAGGGGATGGAGTCCATGAGCTTGTCGTCGGCGCGCGAGGCGCCCTTGTGCACGAGCGCGGAGAAGCCGCCCACGAAGTCGACGCCGACCTCCTTGCCCGCGCGGTCCATGGCCACGGCGATGGGCGTGAGGTCGGCGGCGGACACGGCGGCGCAGATCTCAGCGACGGGGGTCACCGAGATGCGCTTGTTCACGATGGGGATGCCGAACTCGCGCTCGAGCTGCTCGGCAGTGGGCACGAGGTGCTCGGCGGCCGTGGTCATGCGGTCGTAGACCTTGGCGGCGAGGCGGTCGATGTCGGCGTCCACGCAGCTGCGCAGGTTGATGCCGAGCGTGATCGTGCGGATGTCGAGGTTCTGCTTGCTCACCATGGCAAGCGTCTCGGCGATTTCAGCAGGCGTGATCTGCATGGGCTCCGTCCTTCGGGTGCAAGGCGGGCTGCGCCGTGCGCCAGGCCGCCGTCTGTGGGTAAAGGTACGTCAAGTCAGGATAGCAAATTATGCGGCGATCAGGCGCGGCGGGGTACCCGTTCGCGTTGATTTGGCACGAGCGCGGGCGCTTTCGGAGCCTTCGGAAGCGCCTTGGGAATGGCTCGCCCGTATGGCGGCTCGTGCGGCAGGGCGCGTGCTTACGCAAAGCCGCCAGGTGCGGCAAGCAGCCTCCGCATATCAGGTGAAAAAATACCACCTTAATCTCCGCATATTTTGCGGTGAATAGATCGTCATTCACCGCATGATCCGGTATACTGCTGGCATGTACCTGTACGAACATGCCGACTGGACCCATTTCGCATGGGATGATGCGACGGTTCTGCCGCTGCTCGGCGAAGCGCGCTTTGCGCAAGGGGAGCTGTTGGGCAGCATGTCCGGCGTGGGCTTCGACGTTGAGTCGGAAGTCGAGGTCCAGGCCCTCTCGGGTGCGGTCGTCGCCTCTTCGAAGATCGAAGGCGTCGTGCTCGATGCGCAGGAGGTCCGCTCCTCGGTGTCACGTCAGCTGGGGTTGGAGGATTTTGCGGGTGCGATTGACACTCGCGACGTCGATGGATCGGTTTCGATCATGCTCGATGCCACGCGCTGCTTTGCCGAGCCCCTTTCCGATGCGCGCCTCTTCGGGTGGCACAATGCGCTGTTTCCCACGGGCTACAGCGGCTTGAGGAAGATTCGCGTCGCGCAGTATCGCGAGGGGCCGATGCAGGTGGTAAGCGGTCCCATAGGAAGGGAGCGGGTGCATTTCCTGGCGCCTGACCCCGATCGCGTTCCCCTGCTGATGGGGGAGCTCGTCTCGTGGGTCAACGAGTGCGACAGCGTGGAGCCGCTGCTGAAGGCGGGCATCGCGCATCTGTGGTTTCTCACGGTGCATCCCTTTGATGACGGCAACGGGCGTATAGCGCGGGCTCTTACCGAGCTGCTGCTGGCGCGCAGCGACGGCAGTCCGCGGCGCTTCTACAGCATGGCTCAGCACATCCTCGCACACCGAGAGGAGTACTACCGCGCATTGGAGCATGCGCAAAAAGGAAGCCCTGACGTCACCGAATGGCTCGTGTGGTTCCTGCGGGCTCTGCAAGGCTCGATCGAGCAAAGCAAGAGGAGCATGGGCGACGTACTGGAGAGGGCCGCGTTTTGGAGGCACCTTGAAGGCGTGCCGCTCAACGAGCGTCAGCGTGTGATGCTCGTGCGACTCAAGGGCGGCTTCGAGGGGAAGCTCACGGCAAGCAAGTGGGCGAAGATGTGCAAGGTGTCGGCTGACACGGCGCTGCGAGACATAAACGACCTCGTGAGCAAGGGGGTGCTCGTGCGCAGCAAAGCCGGCGGGCGCAGCGTGTCCTATGCGCTCAAAGACGCCCTCCAGTGAGCTCGCCGACGCATGAGTGCCCGCGCGTGAGCTCGTCCCGCGGCTTGGACGGCACGAATGCCATCACCGTGCACGTGTCGGCGAAGTCTTCGGGCGGCTTTGCGAGGTCAGCTTCTCGTGGCCTTCGTGGGGCTCGGCAGGGCTACCTATTGATCGGGAACTTATCGCCGATGGTCTGGTCCGTGAGGGCGTTCAGCTGCCCGAGGGGGTCCTCCTCCTGGCCCAGGAGGGTGTGTCGGGTGGCGAGCTCGGGGGTGTAGCTGCCCAAGGGGTAGATGCTGAGGCTGCCGTCCTCGTCGGTGTGGTTCACGAGCGGGGTCCACGCCGCGTTCTCCACGCGCACGTCCCCGCTCTCCGCGTCCCTCACGAAGTCGCAGGTGAGCATGCCCTCCAGCTCGTTCTTCACGTGAGGGGTGTCGTGATGCGACAGGAAGTTGCCCAGCGAGTACGCCACGAGCGCCTGATGTCCCGTCTCGCCCTCCACCCACTCGAGCGGGCCGATGACGTGCGGGTGCGATCCGAGCACCACGTCAACCTCGAGGTCGGCGAGCAGCTTGGCGAGGCGCTGCTGCTCGTCATCGGCTTCCATCAGGTTCTCGGTTCCCCAGTGCATGGCCACCAGCACGACGTCGGCTGCCTCGTGCGCGGCGGCGACGTCGGCGCGAATGCGCTCCTCGTCGATGAAGTTCACCGCGTAGGCGGGCAGCTCGGAGGGCTCGAAGCCGTTCACGCCGTAGGTGTAGTCGAGCAGCGCGAACGTGATGCCCTCGCGCTCGACGGTCGCGAGCTGCGCGGCCTCCTCGGCGCTTGAGGCGGTGCCCGTGAAGGCCACGGGCTGGGCGTTCCACACGCTGCGCGAGTGCTCGACCGCGCCGAAGGCGCCCCAGTCGTAGGCGTGGTTCGACGCGGAGGCCACCAGGTCGAACCCGGTTGCCACGATGGCGTCGGCCATGGCGTCGGTGGTGTTGAACGACGGCCACCCGCGCGGGCCGATCTCGTCGCCGCCCAGGTGCGTCTCCTGCTTCACGTAGGCGAGGTCGGCTGCCTCGACGAGGGGCTTGACGTTTGCGTAGATGGGCGCGTAGTCGTAGAGGCCGTCGCCTGCTTCGCCGGCGAGCACGTCGGCATAGGCGGCGGCGTTGGCCTCGGGCAGGTTGTCGCCGACGGCCGCGAAGCTCACGCGCTGCTCGCTTGCCGCGGCTTCGGGCGCGGCGGCGGGGGCAGGGCCGAACAGGGCGTTGGCAGCACAGCTCCCGACGGAGAAGAGGAGCACCGCCGCGGCGATGAGGGCGACGAGGATGACGAGCCCCCTGACGGGGAGCGCGCCGGGCTCCCGGATGGGGAGCGCGCGCTGCGCCGCCTGCGCCCGGGGGCGCGGGGAGGAGGCGCGCGCCGCGGTCGGCGCGGGGCGCGCGGAGCGTTGTC
>NZ_JAAVTO010000078.1 GCF_013185065.1 Adlercreutzia sp. ZJ473
GGGGGCGGCGGTCGTGCGGCTCGCGGCGCCGGGCGCGATGGCGGCCTCGCAGCCCCCCGCGGCCGGCGCAGCCAACGCAGCCTGCGCGGACCTCTCCGCAGCGGCGGCGCTCATCACCTGCTCGAGGTAGAACGCGAAGCCCGCCGCTGGGCGCTCCACGCCGTAGGCGCCGATCATGTGGTCGTAGCGCCCGCCCGAGCCGAGCGGCGAGCCGAGGTGCGGCGAGTACGCCGCGAACACGATGCCCGTGTAGTAGTCGAACGAGCTCATAACCGAGAAGTCGATCAGGATGCGGTCGGCCAGGCCGCGGTCGGCCAGCGCGCTGAACGTGCGCTCGAACTCGTCGAGGCCGTCGGCGCAGCCGAGCGGCACCACGAGCGAGCGCACGGCCTCGATGGCCTCGATGCCGCCGCGGATGCGCGGCAGCGCGCGGATGGCGTCGGCGTAGGCCGGGGCCACGCCCGCGACGTCCACCTCGAGCGCGGCGCCGTCGAGGTCGGTCAGGCGGTCGAGCTCCACGAAGTCGGACGCGTGGTACGCCTCGAGCACGGCGGCCTTCCACGCCTCGGGCGCGCCCGAGCGGTCGAGCAGCGCGCGCAGGACGCCCACCGTGGCGAGCGCCAGCGAGAAGTCGTCCACGCCGCTCTCGCGCACCGCGTCGATGAACAGCCCCACGATCTCGGCGTCGGCCTCAAAGCCCTCCTCGCCGATGCACTCAACGCCGAACTGCGTCACCTCGCGCTCGGCGGCCTGCGCGTCGGCCTCCGTCTCGCGGAAGACGCGCTGCGTGTAGCGGAAACGCAGCGGCCCCTCCTCGCTGCGCAGGCGCGTGGCGCACATGCGCGCGATCTGCAGCGTGACGTCGGGGCGCATGGCCAGAAGGTCGCCGCGCGAGTCGAAGAACTTGAACGACGAGCCCGGCAGGCGCCCGCCGGCGCGCATGACGTCGAGGACCTCGAGCGTGGGGGTCTCTATGGGGAGGTAGCCGCGGTCAGCGAAGAGCTGCTGCACCGCGCGCGTGATCGTCTCTCTCGCGCGCGCCTCCTGCGTGAGGACGTCGCGGAAACCAGAGGGGGTGACAAGGTTCACAGGCGCTTTCCTTCTCCAACGTATTCTCAGACAGCTTATGGTACTGCTCGCGCGCCGCCCAGGTAAGCAGCGCGGCGAAAACAGCGGATTTTCAGCATGCGCCGTCGGCGTGTGATCCCGACAGCGTCCCATACTTTAGCACAGTAGAGTGATAAAGCAAGCACGCGCGCCCGATTACTTACAAGAAGGCTGCCGAAAGGCAGGGAGCGAGCCCTACTCCACCGGCTCGATGACGAGGGCGCGCAGGATGCCGGGGGTTTCGTAGGCGCGCTTGCCCGCGCCCATGCCCACGCGCTTGACGGCGAAGCGCTCGGGGAGCTTGTCGGTCGTGCGCACGGCGGCCGCCACGGCGGCGCCTGTCGGCGTCACGAGCTCGCCGCGCACGTCGAGCACGCGCAGCACGAGGCCATGGGCGGCGGCGATGTTGACCACCGCGGGAACGGGCACGGGGATGACGCCGTGCTGGCAGCGCACCGTGCCGCGCCCCTCCGCGAGCTCGGTGACCACCACCTCCTCCACGTGCAGGCTGTCGAGCGCCGCGGCGACGGCCACCACGTCAGCGATGGAGTCGACGGCTCCCACCTCGTGGAAGTGGACTTCGCCGACGGGCACGCCGTGCGCCTGCGCCTCGGCCTCGGCTATGATCGCGAACACCTCGCGCGCGATCTCCCTCGCATGGGGAGTCATGTCGGCGGCGTCGATGAGCGCGGTGACCTCCGCCATCCCGCGGTGCTCGTGCGCGTGCCCGTCCTCGCGCACGTGCGCATGGCCCCCTTCGCACGAGCAGCCCTGCGGACGCGCGTGCCCGTGGCCGCCCACGATCTCATGCGCCTGATCGTCCTCGTGCACATGCGCGTGCCCAGGCTCGCGACCTGCGCCGTGCAGGTACTCCATGTCGTGGTCGTGGTTCTCGTGCTCCGCGTCGAGCACCACGTCGAAGTCGCACACGTCAAGGCCCGACTTCACCACGCGCGTGATGCGCACCTCGAACCCCTCGACCGGCAGGCTCTCGAGGGCGCGGCGCACCGCCTGCTCGTCAGCGCCCGCGTCGAGCAGCGCCGCCGCGCACATGTCGCCGCTGATGCCCGACGAGCACTCCAACCACAAAACGCTTCCCACTCAAACTCCCTTCCCAGAGCGTCATGCTTGCAACGCGCCGCGCCCGCAGACGCCGCGCAGCCCACGATGTTTCACGTGAAACATCGGTTCGCACAAACGAATGTTTCACGTGAAACACGCTCGGCTGGACGACCGCGCGATCGCCCGGCCGCTCACACCACGTGCCACATGCTCGCAACGCGCCGCGCCGCAGCCCGCAGGCGGAGCCGTCCGCGCCGCGCGCCCGCAGACAACCGCTCACACCGCGTGCCACACGCCCTCACGCGCCGCGCCCGCCGCCGGCCCTATGCGTCCGCGCGGGCGGAGAGGTGGTTGATGAGGCTCGCCTGGTAGGCCGCGCCGAACCCGTTGTCGATGTTGACCACCGACACCCCGCTCGCGCACGAGTTCAACATCGCGAGCAGCGCCGTCACGCCGCCGAACGCCGTCCCGTAGCCCACGGACGTGGGCACCGCGATCACCGGGCACGACACCATGCCGCCGATCACGCTGGCGAGCGCGCCCTCCATGCCCGCCACGGCGATGACCACCTGCGCGCGGGCGAGCTCGTCCGAGCACGCGAGCAGCCGGTGGATGCCCGCCACGCCCACGTCGAGCAGGCGCACCACCTCGTTGCCGAGGAACTGCGCCGTGAGCGCCGCCTCCTCGGCCACGCCGACGTCGCTCGTGCCCGCCGCGGCGACCACGATAACGCCGTCGCCGTCGGGCTCGGGCATGCCGCCCGCCACGCCCAGGCGCGCCTCGGGGTAGTACGCCAGCTCGCACGCGCTCCCCAGAAGCTCCTGCGCCGCGGCGCGCTTCTCCTCGTCGAGCCGCGTCACCAGCACGCGCGGCTGACCGCCCTCGAGCAGCGCCCGCACGATGCCCGCGACCTGCGCGGGCGTCTTCCCCTCGCCGAAGACCACCTCGCCGGCGCCCTGCCGCGCGGCGCGCGCGAGGTCAGCCCGCGCGTACCCGAGGTCGGCGAAGCCGCGCGCCTGGTCGATCTCGGCGCACAACGCACGAGAAGCCTCGTCAACGGCGAGGCTTCCCTCTGCGACGGCGCGCAGCATGTATTCGATTTCCCGTGCCTTGCAAACCATGAAGCGCTAGCAGTTCTCCTCCGTGAAGCGGATGGCGTTCTCACCCGCCAACACCGTCTCCTCGTAATTCTCGATCTTGTAGTCAAGTTTCGCAAGAGCTTCCTGAAGCTCCCGGATGCGTCCCCTGAGGCGGCTGCGCTGCTGCTCGAGCAGATCCCTGCGCTGAAGCAACGTGACGTCACCCTGCTCGAGCAGCTCCATGTACTCGACGAGAGCCTCGATGGACATGCCCGCATCGCGCATGCACTTGACGAACTCAACCGTTCGGCAGCTGCTCTCGTCGTAGTCACGAATGCCGCTCTTGTTGCGCGGCACGTGGCGGAGGAGTCCGATCCTTTCGTAGTACCGAAGGGTGTCGGCAGAGATATCGTACCGTTTGCTCACTTCTGCAATCTTCATTGCGCTCCTTAATTTGCAAACGTAATCATCCCCACATTAATTTGCAAACGTAATTTTCCCCACATCCAATAGGGCGTATTACACCATATGGAGTTAACTGCAAGTCAATACACGCGCAATGATTCCGCCCGCGTAGGGCACGATTCCTCCACAAAGGAGAAGCCGCGCCCCGTGCGGGCTCGAGCTGAAGCCCGACCGCCGCCGAGCCGCGCCAAATCCGCGCTCACGCGGCGGCGCTTCCCGGCCGAAAGGACGCCGAAGGCAGGGTCACGAAGCGAGCAGCACCGCCTGGTACATGCCCCACACCATGAAGACGATGAAGGCGAGCACTGCCGTCACCACGCACTTCACGGGCAGGGGCCAGTCGCCGCGCCACATGAGCACCAGACCCACGGGCCAGAACACCACCAGGAAGAAGATGATCCAGAACGTCTCCTGGTACCACTTCTTGGCAGAAGGGTCGCGAACGATGGTGTTCGCCTCCCGATGGCTGCGGTGCTGCCAGTCGCCCGGCCTGCGCTCGTCGCCCATGACGCCTCCCCTCCGCTACTCGGCAAGCCTCCTCGCCAGCAGCTCGTTGATGACCTTCGGGTTGCCTTGTCCTCGCATCTTCTTCATGCACTGTCCCACGAAGAACCCTATGACCTTGGTGTTGCCGTCCTTGTAGCGCGCCACCTCGTCGGGGTTCGCGGCGATCACCTCGGCGACCACGGCCTCGATGGCGCCCGCGTCGGACACCTGCTTCATGCCGCGCTCCTCCACGATGGCCTCCGGGTCCTTGTCCTCGGCGAGCACCGCGGCGAAGACCTGCTTGGCCTGCTTGGACGAGATGGCGTCGGACGCCTGCAGCCGCACGAGCTCGACGGCGCGCGCGGGGGAGAGCGGCGTGGCGGCCAGCGCCACGCCCTCCGCGTTCAGGTACGCCGTGACGTCGTTGATGACGAGGTTCGCCACCGGCTTGGCGAGCTTGGCCGCCTCGTCGCCGGCCGCCTCCATGCACGCCTCGAAGAAGCGGGACGTCTCGCGGTGCTCCACCAGGTGCCGCGCGTCGTAGGCCGTAAGCCCGAACGCCTCCTCGAAGCGGCGGGCCTTCTGGTCGGGCAGCTCGGGCAGCTTGGCGCGCACGCGCTCGATGAACGCGTCGGACAGGTCGTAGGGCGCCAGGTCGGGCTCGGGGAACAGGCGGTAGTCGTCGGCCGTCTCCTTCACGCGCATCACGATGGTGCGCTTGGCGGAAGGGTCCCAGTGGCGCGTCTCCTGGTAGATGACGCCGCCCTCCTCGAGCACCTCCGCCTGGCGGCAGATCTCGTAGGCCAGGCCGTCGTGCAGGTTCTTGAACGAGTTCATGTTCTTGAGCTCGGTCTTCGTGCCGAACTCCTCGGCCCCGCGGCGGCGCAGGCTCACGTTGCCGTCGCAGCGCAGCGAGCCCTCCTCCATGGAGCAGTCCGAGATGCCGATGGCCAGGTAGATCTGGCGCAGCTTCTGCATGAACAGGCGCGCCTCCTCGGGCGTGCGCAGGTCAGGCTCGGTCACGAGCTCGATCAGGGGCGTGCCCGCGCGGTTGTAGTCCACGAGCGAGTGCGTGGCGCCCGCGATGCGGCCCTCGCCGCCGCCGACGTGCACCATCTTGCCCGCGTCCTCCTCCATGTGGATGCGCGTGATGCCCACGTGCGCCACGTAGCCGTCCTCGGTGCGCGTGATGTTGCCGTCGCTCTCGCCCGCGGCCAGGTCGTCCAGGCGGTAGCGCTCGCGCGCGGCCGGGCCGTCGACGTCGAGGTCCAGGTGCCCGCGCATGCAGAACGCCACGGGGCCCTGGGTGGTCTGGAAGTTCTTCGCCATGTCGGGGTACATGTAGTTCTTGCGGTAGAACATCGAGTGCTTCTCGATGTCGCAGTTGGTGGCCAAGCCCGCCAGCACGATGGACTCGATGGCGGCCTTGTTCGGCACGGGCAGGGCGCCCGGCAGCCCCAGGCACACGGGGCAGGTGTGGGTGTTCGGGTCGGCGCCGAACTCCAGCTTGCAGCCGCAGAACATCTTCGTGTCAAGCGTGGTCAGCTCGGCGTGGATCTCGAGGCCGATGACCGCCTCCCACGTCTCAAAAACCTCTTCGAGCTTCTTCACGAGCTACTCACCTGCCTTTCCGTCGGCGAAGTCAGGCGCGACGGGCGCCGGGCCGTAGACCGCCTCGAGAGCCGCGGCCACGCGCAGCATGTTCTTGTCGCGGAAGGCCGGCGCGACGAGCTGCGCGCCGACCGGCATGCCCGTCTCGGCGCCGAGGCCGATCGGCATCGACATGCCGCCGTTGCCCGCGATGTTGATGGAGATGGTGAACATGTCGGACAGGTACATCTCGGTGGGGTCGGCGATCTCGCCGAAGCGAAACGCCGTGCGCGGCGCCACCGGCGCCAGGATGCAGTCGATCTGCTCGAAGGCGCGCGCGTAGTCCTGCGTGATGAGGGTGCGCACCTGCTGGGCCGGGTAGTAGTACTTGTCGTACACGCCCGCGGACAGGAGGTAGCTGCCGAGCATGATGCGGCGGCGCGCCTCGGGGCCGAAGCCGTTCGCGCGGCTGGCCTCGTACTGGCCGCCGAGGTCCTTGTGCCCCGGGTCGCAGTAGCCGTAGCGCACGCTGTCGAAGCGCGCGAGGTTCGAGAACGCCTCGCAGGGGCCGAGCACGTAGTAGGCGCTCATGGCGGCCTGCGCGTTGGGGAGCTCCACCTCCACGAGCTCGGCGCCGAGCTCCTCGAGCTTGGCGGCCGCCTCGGCCACCTTGTCGCGCACCTCTGAGGTGAGGCCGGCGGCGTCCATGAACGCCGGGACCACGCCGATCCTCATGCCGCGCACGCCCTCGGCGAGGTTGGCCGTGAAGTCGACCGCGACCTCCTGGCTCGTGCAGTCGAGCTCGTCGCGGCCGGAGATGGCGTTCAAGGTGAGCGCCGCGTCCTCCACCGTGCGGGCGAAGGGGCCCACCTGGTCGAGCGAGCTGCCGAAGGCCACCACGCCGTAGCGCGAGACCACGCCGTAGGTGGGCTTGACGGCCACGATGCCGCAGAAGCTGCCCGGCTGGCGGATGGAGCCGCCCGTGTCGGAGCCGAGCGTCACGGGCACGAGGCCCGCCGCCACGGCCGCGGCGCTGCCGCCCGAGGAGCCGCCCGGGACGCGGTCGAGGTCCCACGGGTTGCGCGTGGGGCCGAACGCCGAGGTCTCGGTGGAGGAGCCGAACGCGAACTCGTCCATGTTGAGCTTGCCGACGGGCAGCGCGCCCGCCTCGAGCGTGCGCGCCACGCACGTGGCCGTGTAGGGCGACACGTAGCTCTCCAGCATGCGCGAGGAGCACGTGGTGTGCGTGCCCAGAAGGTTCATGTTGTCCTTGTACCCCACGGGCACGCCGGCGAGGGGCCCGAGCTCGGAGAGGTCCCTGCCCGCCGCGAGCGCCGCGTCGACGCGCGCCGCGGCCTCGAGCGCCGCGGCCTCGGTGGTCTCGAGGAAGGCGTGCACCCGCGCGTCAGCGGCGCCGATGCGCTCGAACGTGCCGCGCGCCACCTCGGCGGCCGAGAACTCCCCGGCGGCGAGGCCCGCCTGGATGGCGCGCACGCTCATGGAGCCGAACGTCTGCGAAGATGCCATCAGCGGTCACCCCCCTCGCCCAGGATGGACGGGATGAGGAAGCAGCCGTCCTGCTGCTTGGGGGCGTTCTCGAGCGCCACGTCCTGCGTGAAGCCCGCGCGCTCCACGTCCTCGCGCATGACGTTGGACAAGTCGCCGATGGGGTGGAACGTGGGCTCGACGCCCTCGAGGTCGTATTCGGTGATGGGGGCCAGCGAGTCGATGATGGCGTTCAGGTCAACCGTCATCTGCTTGACTTCCTCATCGTCGAGGCCGATGCGCGTGTATTCGGCGATACCGCGCACATCATGCTCGGATAGGTGCTGTGTCATGGTTGGTCGGTCCTCTTTCGGATTGCTCATCGCCGCAGCGCGCGGCGGACTCATAGCAAACCATGATAGCAAACCCGCGAACCGATGAACCCGCACGTGGCGCGCGCATTAGAGATTTAACACGGAAGCCGCGGCGGCGAGGGCGGCACGCCAGCCGCGACACCGAGAGTCGCACGCCAGCCGCGACGCCGAGGGTCGCGCGCCAGCCGCGGCCGCGTCACATCCCGAGCTCGCGCGCGGCTGCGACGAGGGTCGCGCGCGTGAGGGGCTCGCCGGCCGGCACGTGGGTGGCGAGGCAGGAGAAGCGCGGCTTGTCGGCGAGGTAGGCGTCGGCGGGCAGGCCCGCCCGCGCGGCGAGGG
>NZ_JAAVTO010000079.1 GCF_013185065.1 Adlercreutzia sp. ZJ473
GCCGCGGCCCGCTCCTCGCCCGCGCACGACCCGCCAGCCGCCTGCGGCGCGCCCGCGCCCTTCTCGCCCACGTCAGCCGCCACGGCCCTACGCCTTGATCTCCACGTAGCTCACGCTGTCGCTCTCGCGCTCGCGCGTGGGCTGGGCGGGGGCGTCGCGGTGGGCGTCGCGCGAGGTGCGGGCCTCCTTCTCCTTCGCCGCCAGGTTCGCCTTCGCCACCGCGATCATGAGCTTGATGCGGTTGAGCTGGTTCACCTCCGAGGCGCCCGGGTCGTAGTCCACGGCCACGATGTTGCTCTCGGGGTACTGGCGGCGCAGCTCCTTGATGACCGCCTTGCCCACCACGTGGTTCGGCAGGCAGGCGAACGGCTGCGTGCACACCACGTTGGGGCACCCGTTGCGCACGAGCTCCACCATCTCGGCGGTGAGCAGCCACCCCTCGCCCATCGAGTTGCACAGCGACAGGATCTGGCTCGCGTACTCGGCCAGCTCGTAGATGTCGGCGGCCGGCTCGAAGCGCTGCGAGCGCTTGAGGGCGTCGGTCACGGGCTTGCGGAACTTCGCGATGGCCTCGAGCGCCACACGGCTTCCCACCGCGCCCTTCGACGAGCGGCCGAGCGGGTCCTTCTGGAAGATGGCGCCCGCGATGCCGAACAGGAAGAACTCGATGAGCCCGGGCACCACGGCCTCGCAGCCCTCGCGCTCGATCACGTCGACGATCTGGTTGTTCGCCGTGGGGTGGAACTTCACGAGGATCTCGCCCACCACGCCCACGCGCGGCTTGGCGCCCTCGCCGGCAAGCGGCAGCGTGTCGAAGTCCTCCACGATGGCGCCCACCGTGCGCTTGAACCCGCCGCGCGTGACGCCCTCGGCAAGCTGCGCCTTGCAGGCGGCCATCCAGTGGTCGAACAGGCGCTCGGCGCTGCCCGGCTCCACCTCGTAGGGGCGCGTGCGGTAGAGGCACTGCATCAGAAGGTCGCCGTAGCACAGCGCGTACACCGCCTGCAGCAGCATCTTCGGCGTGATGTTGAAGCCCGGGTTCACCTCGCCGAGGTCCTTGAACGACAGCGCGATGACCGGTATGTGCCCGAGCCCCACGCTCTTGAGCGCCTTGCGGATGAGCGCGATGTAGTTGGTGGCGCGGCAGCCGCCGCCGGTCTGCGTGATGAGCACGGCCAGCTTGTCGGTGTCGTACTCGCCGCTCATGACCGCTTCCATGATCTGGCCCGTGACCAGGATGGACGGGTAGCAGATGTCGTTGTTCACGTACTTGAGGCCCGCGTCCACCGCGCCGTGGTCCACGCTCGGCAGAAGCTTCACGTTGTAGCCGAAGCGCCCGAAGATGGGCACCAGGAGCTCGAAGTGGTACGGTGCCATCTGCGGAGCCAGGATGGTGTAGCCCGCCTCCTTCATCTCGGCGGTGAACTGCGGGCGCGCGAACTCGGTGGACTCGCCCTCGCGCTGCTCCACCTGGGCGGCGCGCACCACGCCGTCGGCCTTCTCGGTGAAGCTCTCGGGCACGAGCTTGTCAATGTCGTCGAGGTTGATGGACGCCGCCGGGCACGCGCGCCCCTCGGCCGCCGCGTCCGAGGCCGCCTCGGCCTCGCGGTCGGCCTGGTCCTTGAGCGCCGCGAGCAGGCTGCGCACGCGGATGCGCGCCGCGCCGAGGTTCGACACCTCGTCGATCTTGAGCACGGTGTACACCTTGCCCGCCGCCTCGAGCACCTCCTGCACCTGGTCGGTGGTGAGCGCGTCGAGCCCGCAGCCGAAGGAGTTCAGCTGGATGAGGTCCAGGTCACGCCGCTGCGTGGCCACCTTCGCCGCCGCGTACAGGCGCGTGTGGTACATCCACTGGTCGACCACGCGGATGGGCCGCTCGAGCTGCCCCAGATGGGCGATCGAGTCCTCCGTGAGCACGGCCAGGCCGAAGCTCGTCAGAAGCTCGGGGATGGCGTGGTTGATCTCGGGGTCCTGGTGGTACGGGCGGCCCGCCAGCACGATGCCGTGCGTGCCCGTCTCCTCCATCCACGCGAGCGTCTCGGTGCCCTTCGTGCGTATGTCGCGCTTGAACGCCTCGTCCTCGGCCCACGCGGCGTCCACCGCCGCGTCCACCTCGGCCTGCGTGAGCGGCACGCGCGCGACGCCCGCCTCCTCGGCGAAGTTCTGCGAGAGCTCCACGAACAGGCGCTTCTTCAGGTGCTCCTTGTTGTCGTAGGGCAGCCACGGGCTCACGAACTTGGTGTCGGACACGCGCAGCTCGTCGATGTTCAGGCGCAGCGCCTCGGGGTAGCTCGCCACGATGGGGCAGTTGAAGTGGTTGCCCGCCGTGTCGTCCTCCTGGCGCTCCCACTTCGAGCACGGCATCCAGATGAAGTCCGGGTGCTTGTCGAGCAGGTTCATGATGTGGCCGTGGGAGAGCTTCGCCGGGTAGCACACGCTCTCGCTCGGCATGGACTCGATGCCGGCCTCGTAGGTCTTCTTCGTGGACGGGTCCGACAGGATCACGCGGTAGCCCAGGTTCGTGAAGAACGTGAACCAGAAGGGGTAGTTCTCGTACATGTTGAGCGCGCGCGGGATGCCCACCGTGCCGCGGCGCGCCTCGTCGGCGGCAAGCGGCGTGTAGTGGTCGAACAA
This sequence comes from Adlercreutzia sp. ZJ473, assembly GCF_013185065.1. Taxonomy (GTDB): domain Bacteria; phylum Actinomycetota; class Coriobacteriia; order Coriobacteriales; family Eggerthellaceae; genus CAAEEV01. The sequence goes on from NZ_JAAVTO010000079.1 coordinate 2,635, forward strand.
GCGGCGGCTCTTGTACTCGAAGAGGTTCGGCACGTCCGACTTCGCCGCGCCCACGCCGAGGCTCTCGCCCTTCTCGCAGCGGTTGCCCGTGATGAAGCGGCGGTGCTTGCCCGTCTCCTCGTCGCGGCCGAAGTCGTTCACCGTGAGCAGGCAACTGTTCGAGCAGCCCTTGCAGCGCACCGTGCGGTGCGTCGGGGCGAGCGCCTCGATGTCCTCGAACGAGAGCAGCGAGGAGGTGGGGGGTGCCGTGACGGGAGCGTTGTCGGCCCCGTCCGCGCCTGCGAGGGGCTCGTCTGCGCCTGCGGGGGCAGCTGCGTCCGCGTCCGCATCCGCATCCGCGAGGGGCTCGGCAGAGCTCAGTCGCTCGGACAGTCCTGCTCGCTCGAAAGCGCCGCCGGCGCTTTCGGCTCGTGCGGAACTCGCTTGGTGAGCACCGCCGAGCCCCTCGCCCGCCGAGCCAAGCTCCTGCAAGACATCTGCCGCGCCCGCCCCCGAGGAGCCCGCGGCGCGCAGCTGCGTGCGGTAGCGGTCGCGCGCCAGGAGCGCGGCGCCGAACGCGCCCATGTTGCCGGCGATGTCGGGGCGCACGGCGTTCGCCTCGGAGAGCTGCTCGAAGGCGCGCAGCACGGCGTCGTTCAGGAAGGTGCCGCCCTGCACGATGACCTTCGTGCCCACGTCATGCGGGTCGCGGATCTTGATGACCTTGAACAGCGCGTTCTTGATGACCGAGATGGCCAGGCCCGCGGCGATGTCGCCCACCGTGGCGCCTTCCTTCTGCGCCTGCTTCACGCGCGAGTTCATGAACACGGTGCAGCGGCTGCCCAGGTCGACGGGGCGCTCGGCCTGGACGGCGGTCTTCGCGAACTCGGCCACGTCGAGGTTGAGGCCGGTGGCGAAGCTCTCGATGAAGCTGCCGCAGCCCGACGAGCACGCCTCGTTGAGCATGATGTGGTCGATCACGCCGTCCTTCACGCGCAGGCACTTCATGTCCTGCCCGCCGATGTCGAGGATGAACTCCACGCCGGGCAGCATCTCCTGCGCGCCGCGCAGGTGCGCCACCGTCTCGATCTCGCCGGAGTCCACGCGCAGCGCCTCGAGCAGCAGCCCCTCGCCGTAGCCCGTCACCGTGGCGTGCCCGATGCGCACGAGCGGGTCGCCCGTGGCCTCGTCGCACGGCAGCGCGCGGTAGAGCTCGGCGAGCGCCGCCTTCGCGCACCCGAGCACGTCGCCCTTGTTGGAGGCGTACGTCGACCACAGAAGCGCGCCGTCCTCGCCGATGAGCGCGGCCTTGAACGTGGTCGAGCCCGCGTCGATGCCCAAGAAGGCCACGCCGCGGTAGTCCTCGAGCGGCGCGCGGCGCGCGCGCTCGGTGTCGTGGCGCGCCTTGAACTCGGCGTAGTCCGCGTCGTCGGCGAACAGCGGCGCCAGGCGCACCACCTCGCTTCCCTGCATGTCGCCGAGGTTCTCCAGGCGCACGAGCACGTCGGAGAGGTGCTCGGGCGCGGCGCCCTCCGCGGCGCCCGCGATGGCGCAGCCGCTCGCGACGAACAGGTGCGCGTTCTCGGGCACGATGATGGCGTCGCCCTCAAGGTCGAGCGTCTCGTAGAAGCGGCGGCGCAGCTCGGGCAGGTACTGCAAGGGGCCGCCGAGGAAGGCCACGTTGCCGCGGATGGGGCGCCCGCACGCCAGGCCCGAGATGGTCTGCGTGACCACCGACTGGAAGATGGAGGCCGCGATGTCCTCCTTCTTCGCGCCCTCGTTCAGAAGCGGCTGCACGTCGGTCTTGGCGAACACGCCGCAGCGGCTCGCGATGGGGTAGATGGTGGCGTGGCTCTTCGCCAGCTCGTTCAGGCCGCCTGCGTCGGTGTTCAGGAGCGCGGCCATCTGGTCGATGAACGCGCCCGTGCCGCCCGCGCACGTGCCGTTCATGCGCTGCTCGATGCCGTTGTCGAAGTAGATGATCTTGGCGTCCTCGCCGCCGAGCTCGATGGCCACGTCGGTGGCGGGGATGAACGTCTCCACGGCCGTCTTGGACGCGATGACCTCCTGCACGAACGTGATGCCGAGCCACTGGGACAGGAGCAGGCCGCCCGAGCCCGTGATGGCGATGGTCATGCGCTCGGTGGGGAACTGGGCGGCGGCCTCGCGCAGCACCTCGATGATGGTGGCGCGCACGTCGGCGTGGTGGCGGCGGTACACCGCCCACTTCACCTCGCCGAGCGCGTCGAGCACGGCGAGCTTCACCGTGGTCGACCCCACGTCGATGCCGAGGCGCAGGAGCCCGTCGGCCGCCGCGAGCACCGCCTCGCGCTCGGCGGCAGCCTCGGCCGCAGCCTCGGCCTCCTCCACGCGCGTCACGCGCAGGGTGGCCGCGTCCTCGGTGGCGTCGGTGATGATCTGGACGTACTTCCTCTCCTCGCGCTTGGCGGACTTGCGCGCGGCGTGGGTGCCTCTCGCGGTCTTTCTCATGGTTCCCTTGGCTTTCTCGGATTTGTCGTTAGTCTTGTCGAACATGGTCCTCACCTTAGAGCTTGATCGATTCGCCGGGCTTTATGAACAGGAGGCGCATCACGATGCGCGCCATGTCCTCGGAGCTCTCCTGCATGCCGCGCTCCAGCCACCGCGTGATGACGCCCAGGTACGCCGACGCGTAGAACGCCACGTAGTAGCCGACGAACGGCTCGGGGTCGCTGCGGTAGCGCTCGTGCAGAAGCCCCAGGATGATGTCGGTGCACAGCGTGTCGCGCAGGCGCTGGCCGAAGCGCGCGTCGCCGCGCGGGCCGAGCATCGCGCACAGGAAGTCGCCCTGCTCGCGCAGGTGGTCGAACAGCTCCACGAGCAGCGGCAGCGACTCGCGCGCCACCTTGAGCTTCGCCAGGTCGAGCAGCGTGAGCTTGGACATCTCGCCGCGGAACTGGCGCAGGTCGCCCATGACCTCGTCCTCGAGCTGGGCGAGCAGGTCGTCCTTGTCGCGGAAGTGGTTGTAGAACGTGCCGCGGTTGAGGTCGGCGCGGGCGCACAGGTCGTTCACCGTGAAGCCGTCGAGCCCGCGCTCCTCGGTGAGCGCGATGAGCGCGGCGCGCAGCGCGCGACGAGAACGTGCGATGCGGCGGTCGGTGCAACCGTCGGACGTCATGCGGTCCCCTCTTCGGTCATGCAATCCTCTCTTCGACGGCAAGGCCAATAATCAACACGCTGTTCATTATAGCGAGAACGAAGCTGCCCGTCAGCCCTTGCGGCGCCCCCGTGCAGAAAAACAGCGGCGTTTTGGCAGAAATTTACAGATATTTGTCGCTCGGAAGGCAGCGAGGGGCTCTTTTCTCGTAGACTGCCCCGCTTCCACCAGCAAAACCGCAGGTCGCATATTCTTCGACAGACCAGAAGAGCGCTCATCTCGCTGCGAAAAGACAAATATCTGAAGATTTCTGCCAAAATGGGCGCTGAGAATTGCACGCCGGCGCGTCCCTACGCCAGCGGGCGGGACTTCGCAGAGGGAGCGCCCTCATGCCCGCGGGCGGGGCCTGGCAGAGGGAGCGCCCTCACGCCCGCGGGCGGGGCCTCTTCCTGCGCGCCTTCCCCGGGCGGGGCTTCATGAAGCCGTAGACGTCGCCGAGGCCGAGCATGAACGCGAGGGTGACCACGAGCGCCACCAGCTCGGCTGCGGGCGTGGCGAACCAGATGCCCTGCGGGCCGAGCACAAGCGGCAGCAGGAGCACCGCGGCGACCTCGAACACCAGCGTGCGCAGAAACGAGATGGCCGCCGACACCAGGCCGTTGTTGAGGGCGGTGAACAGCGCCGAGCCGTACACGCAGAAGCCCATGAGCAGGTACGTCAGCGCGTAGATGCGAAACGCGCGCTCCGTGAGCGCGCAGAGCTCGGGGTCGTACCCCACGAACACCTGCGCCAGCGCGCCCGCGCTCGCCTGCGCCAGCGCGAACATGCACACGCCGCCCGCCGCCACGAACGCCATGCTCTTCCTGAACAGGCTGCGCATCTCAACGTGGTTGCGCGCGCCGAGCTGGAAGCTCATGAGCGGCGAGGTCCCCATCGCGTACCCCATGAACATCGCGCCGAACACCATGGCCACGTACATAATCACGCCGTAGGCCGCCACGCCGTCCTCGCCGATCAGGCGCAGCAGCTGGAAGTTGTACAGCATGGCCACCAGCGACATGGCGATGTTGCTCACCATCTCGGACGACCCGTTCACGCAGGCGCGCGCCAGCACGCGGCCCTCGAAGCGCGTGCGCCCCAGGCGCAGGAAGCTCGCGTTCTTGCGCGCGAAGTAGAGAAGCGGCACGCCGCCGCCGATGAACTCGCCGATCGACGTGGCGAGGGAGGCGCCCGCCACGCCCCAGCCGAGCACGCCGACGAACAGCGCGTCGAGCGCCATGTTCGCGACGCCGGCCGCAACCACCACGCAGAAGCCCAGCTGGGGCTTGCCCGCCACCACGAAGAAGCTCTGGAACACGTACTGCAGCATGAAGAACGGGAACGACAGCAGCGCGATGAGGCCGTAGACCACGGCGAGCTCGAGCATCTCGCCGCTCGCGCCCATGAGCTGGTACAGCGGGCGCAGGACGAAGGCGCCGGCAACGGCGAGCGCCACGCCGATGGCGAGCGTCGCGTACACCAGCAGCGAGAAGTAGCGGTTCGCGCGCTCGTCATCGCGCTCGCCGCGCGTCTTCGCCACGATGGCGCTGCCGCCCGCGCCGATCATGAACCCCACCGAGCTCAGCACCATGAGGATGGGCATCGCCCAGTTCACGGCGGCGAGCGCGGTCTTGCCGGCGAAGTTCGACACGAACAGCCCGTCCACGATGCCGTAGACGGACGTGAAGATCATCATCGCGATGGACGGCGCGGCGTACCTCAGAAGCTGGGGCATGCTGAAGTGCCTGCCCATGTCAACGGCCATGGCGAAAGTCTCCTTAGGGGTCGGGGTGCGGAAGGCGGGACGCGCGCCGACGACCCGGCGCAGGCGCGGTGCCGGCGGCCAGGCAGGGCGAGCCGGCGATCGGGGCCGGCCAACCGTCAGCCGCCAGGTGCTCGAGCCAAGTGCCCGAAGAGCCTGGTGCCGTGCCCATTTTAACCCAAAGCCCAGCTGAGTAAAGGACCCCGCTGACGCGTGTGTCTTCTCCGTCAACTGCGAAATGCCCTACAATGGCCCTAGTGAAACCTGCGGAAGGGACCCCCATGGCAACCTCGGGAAGCAAGCCCACGCGTCGCAAGCCCAGCCCCGCGGCGCGCCCTCAAGCCGCGCGGCCGGCCAAAGCGCCGCAGCCCGCTCAGCCGCGCGGCGCGCAAGCCGACCGGCCGGCCC
>NZ_JAAVTO010000080.1 GCF_013185065.1 Adlercreutzia sp. ZJ473
CGCCTGTGCGCGCACGGCCTCGCGCGCGGGCTTCACGCGCGCGCGCGGCGCCGGGCGCGCCGCCGCCTCGAGCACCATGCGCTGCGCGAGGCGGTGGAACGCCGTGCCGAGGGCCGTGGCGTCGTCGTCCTCCACGACGCGCGCGGCGACATCTTGCGCGGCGGCGGGCGCGGCGGATGCGGCGGCGGGATCGCCCTGCGCGGCGGCGGGCGCCTCCCCGAGCTGCGCGGCGCGGTCGAGCAGCTCCCAGGGCAGCGGGTCGTGCTCAAGCGAGGAGTAGGAGCGCACGTCCTCGCGCCCGAACGCATGGGGCGCGGCAGAGGGCATGCGCAGCGCCGGACGCTCGGGCACGCGGAAGGCCGCAGGCTTCGCATCCTCTTCACCAGCGGGGGCGCTGTCGCCGGCAGGAGCGTCCGCCCCGCCGCCGGCAACGCCCTCGCTCGCAGAGGTACTTTCGCTCGCAACAACGCCCCCACTCGCAAGGGCATCCTCACTCGCGGCAACGCCTTCCCCACCAGAATCTTCTCCTCCGTCAGGCACGGTGAGGTACTCGAGCGTCACGCGGGCGGGCGCGCTCCCCCCGTAGTCGACCAAGCTGACCGACTTCTCGGACGCGACGTCCCATCCGAGCGCCGCATGCAGATCGCCGTAGATGCCCGCCTTCTCGTAGCCGTCCTGGGGCTTCGACCTGAACACGCCGCTCAAGAGCAGCGAGCGGCTCGCGCGCGTGAGCGCCACGTAGAGCAGCCGCTGCGCCTCGGCGAACAACTGGGAGCGCGCGTAGGCGGAGAGCGCGCTGAAGAGCTCCCCCGGCGTGCGTGCCGCCGCGGCGTCCTCGCAGAGCGCGTCCTCGCGCTCGAAGCCGCGCAGCTTCGTGATGACCTTCTCGCACTCCCCCGCGGCCGGCGCGCTCGCGGCGACGTAGGTGCGCTCCCCGACGTTCTCCACCACGAGCGACTCGCGCGACGCCACGCCCGATCCCAGGTCGGCGACGGCCACGTGCGGGAACTCGAGGCCCTTCGAGGCGTGCACCGTCATGATGCGCACGAAGTCGAACTCCACCGTGGCGAGCGCGCCGGGCGCCTCCTTCGCGCAGCGCAGGTGGTCGGCGTACGCGAGGCAGACCGACGACACGCCCGAGCACGCGCCCTCGAAGCCGCGCACCAGGCTGAGCGCCTTGGCGAGGTTCCCCGCCGCGGCCAAGCCGGGCGCGCCCGCGTCCTCCAAGCGGTCGAGCAGGCCCGTCTCCGCGAAGAGACGGCGCAGCGCCTCGGTGGCGCCCCCCTTGCGCGCCCGCGCCGCGAACCGCCCCAAATGCGCGCGCGCCATCGCGAGCGCCTGCTCGTCACCAGGCGCAAGGCCCGAAACCGCTCCCTCGCGCGCGTCGGCGAAGCCGCGCGAGAGGGAGCGCGGGCGCACCTCCCCCGCCTCGTCGCGCGCGGTGGCGAGCGCGAGCAGCACGTCGTCGGCGAGGGCGAACAGCGGCGAGGTGAGCACGGAGAACAGCGCCGGCTCGTCGCTCCCGTTGACCGCGACGCGCAGCAGGCTGGCGACGAGCTGGGCCTCCTGCGAGGACGCGAACACCGACCCGCCCGCGATCACGCTCTCGAGCCCGACGCGGCGCAGCTCGCGCGCGTACACGCCCGCGTTTCCCATGCCGCCGAGCAGAAGCGCCATGTCGCCTGCGCGCGCGCCGCGCTCGCGCAGGCGAGCGAAGTGCTGCGCCACGTGGCGCGCGGCCGCGGCGACCGCCTCGGCCTTCGAGACGCCCCGCGCCTTCGACGTCGAGCCCTTGTAGTGCACGAAGTCAAAGCTGATGCGCGGATGGTCGGCGAAGGCGGGGTCGGTCGCGGCGTTCACCGCCCCGCGCGGCTCGAGGTGCAGAAACTCGCGCCCGAACACGCGCTGCTGCGCGAACACCGCGTCGACGAGCTTGAGCACGTCGGCGTGGCTGCGGAAGTTGTCCGGCAGCGACACGAACCGCGCGTCCGCGCTCTTTTGGCGCAGGCTGTCGCGGTACGCGAAGAACACGTTCACGTCAGCCCCGCGGAAGCGGTAGATGCTCTGCTGGGCGTCGCCGACCGTGCACACGTTCGCGAGCCCCGGCGCGGCGAGCGCGCTGATGAGGGAGACCTGGAGCTTGTCGGTGTCCTGGAACTCGTCGACCATGATGAGCTTGAACTGGCGGCGGTAGCGCTCCGCGAGCGCCGGGCGCGTGGCGAGCGCGCGGGCGCACTGCGCGAGCAGGTCGGCGTTGTCGAGCCGCGACGGCCCCTTGAGCCGGGAGAACTCGTCGGAGATCAGGCGGGCGAAGCTCACGAGGGCGCGCGCGGTGCGATACGCGCAGCACGCCTCGGCCTCCTCGCTCAGGCGCGCGTACTCGCTGCGGTAGCTCGCGAAGAAGCCGGCGTCGTCCTTCTTCGCGTGGAACTGGGCCGACGTGGGCGGGAAGGCGTAGAGGGCGCGGCGGAACGCCTCCGCGTCGAAGGCAGGGTCGTCAAACGCCGCGGACGGCGCGTCTGAGAGCCACGCTTGGGCGCCCTCGAGGGCGCGCTCGAGCGCCTCGAGCATCTGCGCCTCGGTCTTCGTCGGCTTCGCCCACGCCGCGGCGGTCGCGCGGAAGTCCTGCCCGAGCTCGTAGAGGGCGCGCATGAGGTCAGCCGGGCGCGCCTGCGGCTGCGCCAGGGCGATGCCGTCGAACCCCTCGGACATGGCCTCCACGCGGCTCAGCACGCGCAGCGCCTGGCTCGTGACGCTCGAGCCGCGGCCCTCGTCGGAAAGCGGCAGGCCGCTTGCAAGGAGGTCGCGCACGAGCGGGTCGGACGACTCCCGCGCGCGGCGCACCACCGCGTCGACCGCCTGCGTGCGCAGAAGCTCGGCGTCGGCTTCGGGCAGAACCTCGAACGCCGGGTCGAGCCCGAGCTCGAGCGCGTGCTCACGCAGGATGCGCGCGGCCATGCCGTGGATGGTCGAGATCCACGCACCGTCCACGGCGAGCGCCTGGTCGTGCAGGCCCTCGCTCACGAGCAGCGCCTTGATGCGCCCCTTGAGCTCGCTCGCCGCCTTCTTGGTGAACGTGATGGCGAGCACCTGGTCGATCGAGTCGAGGCAGGGCGCCTTTCCCTGCGTTGGCACGAGCGCGTTCACGACGCGCTGCGTGAGGGTGAAGGTCTTCCCCGAGCCGGCGCCCGCGGCCACCAGAAGCGGCGCGTCGAGCGTGGTCACGATCTCACGCTGCCCGGGCGTGCAGCGATCAAGGTTCACGAGAGCCTCCTCTCACAGGATGCGACGGGGCAGTGCGCGCACGCCTCCTTGGAGGCGGGGTCAGCCGCGATGCGTCCCTCCATGAGCGCGCGCACGTGCGGGGCGATCTTCTCCTCCACCAGGTCGAGGAAGCGGGCGAAGTTCATGTGCACGCGCGAGGAGTCCTTCCCGAACTCCCCCAAGTCGCCCGCGGCCTCGTCGAACGACCCCGCCGCGAACGCGCCGTCCGACTTCGCGCGGTAGCCGAGGTAGAGCGCGCCCGCGCACGCGAGGCCGTCGAAGCGCCCGCGCAGCGCCTGGGCGTAGACGAGCGCCTGCACCTTGCGCGGAAGCGCGAAGGCCGCCGGGTCGGCGTCGTCGGGAAAGCCCGCCGCGTGCCTCTCCGACGAGCCCTTGTAGTCGAGCACAAGGTAGCGCCCCGCCGCCGCGTCGACGTCGACGCGGTCAACCCGGCCGTTCAGGCGCGCACCCGCGTAGTCAACGCCCTGGTCAGGCTTGATCTCAAGCTCATGGGCGCAAACCGCGTAGGTCGGCGCGAAGCGCGCCTGCCGGCGCACGCTCTCGCGCAGGACCTCGCGCAGGCGCTCGACCGCAAGCACCTCGGCCTCGGCGCGCGCGACGAGGCGCGAGGAAGCCGCGGGGTCTTGGGTGCGCTGCGCGGCGACCTGCTCGGCGAACACCTCGTCGAACAAGATGCTCGCCTCCTGCCAGCCCACGGCGTCGGCCGGCACGCGCGCGCAGCCGCGTGCGGCGAGCGCATCGTAGAACGCGGCGAGGACCGCGTGCGCGAACGAGCCCGTCTCGAGCGCGCCGAACCCCTCGTCGAGCTCGTTCAGGCGGATGCGGCGCGTGACGAACCACTGGTACGGGCAGCCCAGGTACGCCTCGATGGCCGAGGGCGAGAGCACGGGCAGGCGACGCGCGCCCTCCGCGACCGAGGGCAGGTGATCGGCCATGTCGAGCGTCTCGAGCACGCCGCGGCGCGCGGGAGCGAGCTCGACTGCGCCTTCGGGCGCGGCGAACGTGCGCCCCATGCCGCGCACGAGCGCGTCCTCGCCGAAGCGGCGCGCGGCGCGCGCGAGGAAGCCCGGGAGCAGGGCGTTGCCCTCCTCGGTCAGCTCGCCGTCGCTCCCGCAGGTGGCGGCGAGCGCCTCGACGTACTCGTCGAACGCGAAGGCGGGGTACGTCTCCTCCTGCGCCTCGTTGCGCAGCGGCATCACGCAGGTGAAGCGCCTGCGCGCCGCCGAGGCGGCCGCCGCAAAAGCGCGGCGCTGCCCATCGAGCGGATCAGGAGGGGTCGGCAGGCCGAGCTTGCGGGCAAGCGCGTCGAGCGCGTCTGCGCCCGGCGCGGCGGGAAAGCTCGCGTCCGTCACGTCGGCGAGGATGACCGCGTCGGCGCTCCTCGGCGCGAGCGAGCCCGGCGTCGGCAGGCCCGTGAAGAGGACGGCCGCGGACTGCGGGGACGCAGTTTGGGCGAACGACGGGGACGTGGGCTGGGCAGGCTGCGGGGATGCGAGCTGAGCGACTCGCAGAGGCGCATCCTGCCGCCCATCGCGCGCCTGCTGCCTGCCCTCGCCCTTTGGCGCGGCGAGCGCGAGCGTCGAGAGAGGCACGCTCAGCGTGGGGGCCACGTCGCGCACCACGTCGGGGAACGCGTCCCCCGCAGCGAGGTCGCGCGCCGTCTCGAGCAGGCCGCGCAAGGCCGACAGCGCGCCGCGCTCCTCGGGGCGGGCAAGCGGCGAGCTTCCCTCCGCCTCCTTCGCGCACGCCTCGACGGCGTCGAGCGCACGGCAGGCCTCCTCGAAGCCGCCACGCGCGAGCGTCTCGAAATGCGCGAAGAAAGGTGAGGCGCCACGCAGGCGCTCCCGCGCGTCGGCGCAGGTGAGCAGGCGGTCTCTGCGCAGCTCAGCGTTGAGTCGCTGCGCCTCGAAGGCGCGCATGCCCGAGAACGCCCCGTAGGCGAAGTCGGTGGCTGCCGCGATCCAGCGCGCGTCGTCCTCGACCAGCGCGCACGTGCTCGCCCAGGCGCGCCCGAGCGCCGTGGCGCCGAACGGGACGCGGCACGTGAGGCCGCATGCGATCCCCGCCTCCGCCAGATGCGGCGCGAGCGCACGGTAGAGGTCGCGCGGGTCAGGCGCGCACACCACCACGTCGAGCGCGCGAGGCGCCGTGGCAGCTGCCCCCACGAGGCGCATGGTCTCGTCGAGCACGGCCGCGGGCGTGGCCGTGGCGCCGGCGGGGATGAGCAGCCCCGGCTCAACCCCCTCGTCAGGCGCGGGGACGGCGAACGCCGCGTGCTCCTCGCGCGCCCATCCCAGCGTCGTGAGCAGCTGCTCCACGGCAGGAGCCATGTCAAGCCCGGGCGCGCACGTGATGCGATGCGCCACGCCAGCCGCGCCCAGCTCGCCATCCGCACCCAGCCCGTCGGCCAGTACGTCGCCCAGCACGCGCGCCGCCTGCCCCGCCTCCACGAGCCCGCGCGCGTCGAGCGCCGCCTGGTACGCGCGCACGAGGTCGAGGACGGCGCGCTCGTGCGGCGTGACGTCCTCACTTGGGAACGTGCCGCGAAGCGCCTGGTCGAGCTCGCGCGTTCCCGCATAGCGCTCGACGAACCGCGCGAGCAGGCGCGCGGTGCCCAGCGTGCGCGCGAACGCGCCCTGCCGGGCAAGCACGGCGCGCACCGCCACGAGCCGCTCCTGCGCGCTCACGATGCGCCGCGCATCGCCCCAGACCTCCCACAAGTCAGCGACGAACGCCTCGGGCGTGGTGAAGGTGGCGCCCAGGGAGCACGCGTCGCTCGCGCGAGCGCATGCCTTGCGCGCCGCCAAGGCGGCGTCAAAGCTGGGATGCAGGTAAACCCGCGTGCGAAGCTCCTCCACGAAACCCTCCTCGTTCAACGATCACGCCTAGCCATTATAGTGGTTCGCCGAGACGCGCCGCCCGAAACGCACCGCCGTCCACCAGCCAGCCCGCGCCCGGCAGCCCGCGCCGCCGCACCCGCGCCCGGCGCGCGCTCAGTACGCCCCGCTGGTCTCCTGGCGCATGCGGCGGACGCCCGTCCTCGCCTCGTGCAGCTGCCGCTTGTAGCGCCAGCTGCCGTCCTCCACCGCCTGGCCGAGCAGGTCGGCGGCCATGCGGCACCACGAGAGCGCCACGTCGAAGCCATGCGCGCAGCCAAGGCCGAGCTCGTGGCAGCGCGCCAGGCGCAGCGCCGCCGCGCCCGCCTGCGCGCGCGCCGAGGCGCCCTTGTGCGCAGCCGCGTCGAACGCGCGGCGGTAGAACCGGTAGGCGCGCGGCAGGTCAACCGCGCAGCCGCGACCCTCGACCAGCAGGTCCCCGAGGGCGCAGCACGCCTCGGCGTGCCCGCGCAGCGCCGCCTGCATGAGCCACGCGAACGCCCGCTCCTCCGGCGCGGCGCAGGCCGCGTGGCGGGCGCGCTGCTCGAGCAGCCCCTTCCAACGCGCGGCGTCGCGCAGGTCACCCAGGTACAGCAGGCCGAGCTTCGCGCACGCCTCCACGTTGCCGCGCTGCGCCGCGTGCAGGTACAGGATCTCCGCCGCGCGGAAGCACTCGGTGCGCAGGATCTCGGCCGCGGCGCCCTCGCACCCGCGCGCCTCGCCGCAGTAGCGTTCGGCCAGCTCAAGCGCACGCCAGCCGCCGCGGTCAGAGTCGCAGGGGTACACGCCCACGTACGCGCGCCCCAGATACGCGCCCGTCCGCTCGTCAAAGGCGGGCTCGGTCACCCAGATGCGCGGGAGGCGCTCGGACGCCTCGGCGCCCTTGCGGTCCACCTCGAACACCGGCGTGCTCGCGCGGCGGGCGCGCCACGCCCTCGTGCGCAAGGCGCGCGGCATGAAGCTCGTCTGCGCGCCGCCGTTGGCGCGTCGCGCGCTCGGCGAGCCGAACATCGCCGCCGAGAGGCGCTCGGCGGCGCTCAGGTGGCTCGCACGGCGGGCGCGGTAGGGCTGCACCGCATAGGGCGCCAGCGTGCAGGCAGCAGCGCTAGTCATCGAGATACACCCCCATCTCCACGCGCGTCCAGCTCTCCACCTGGCTCGCGCCCTCGAACACGCCGAACACGTGCTTCCCGCCGTCCATCAGGCGCGCCACCACCTCGTTGCACTCGCACGAGACGTACCCGATGCGGTTGCGCGCGCCGTCGAGCACGCGCACCGCCCACTCGTCGTAGAGGTTGTCGCGGTCGCGCTCGAAGGCGAGGCGCGAGCCCGCCTGCAAGCCGCCCACCAGGTCCCTCACGCCCGCCACGTGACGCGTTCCTGCCACCGTCGTGCCTTTGACCAGGCATAAGGCGCGCGAGGTGCGCGCAGGTGCGAGAGTAGTGACCATGGTTGCTTCCTTTCCGCTGCGTTTCTGACGAAGGACATGATATGATGCGAGCGTGAGCTTATGTGTACCACCTGAGGTACATGCAAGGCAGAAGTTGAGAAAGGTCGCGCCATGCCGAGAAAACCGTCCACGAGAAGCGCCGCGCCTGCGCCGTCGCGAGGCGCCGCGCTCGTCCCGCCGCAAGGCGCGCACGCGCCCGC